>CAMHJE010000014.1:0-27837 GCA_946185305.1 uncultured Clostridia bacterium
CACGTGCGGGTTGTTCACTTCCAGCGCGACACCGTATTCTTTGGCCGCCTGCACGACGGCGTCATAATCGAGGGGGAACCAGCCGTCGTCCGGGTGCGACACGAAGAACGTTTTCGGGTTCTGCATACAGCGGATCAGGTTGTCCGTGTTCTTGACGATCCCCTGATCCTGATAGAGCGGCCCGCCGTGGATGCCGACGATGTTGTAATCCAAGTAAGCAAGATAGCGGTCGTCCAGGGACATGGTTCCGTCGTTTAGCATATTATTCTCAACGCCGTAATAGATGCTTACGCCGTAGAGCTTGCGTGGGATCGCGTGCAGGTTCCCGAAATAGATCGGGTCGCAGGTGCCGGGCATGCCGGGGCCATGCTCGCTGATGCCCAATCCGACCAAGCCCTTCTCCTTCGCGCCGAGCGCGTTTTCCCGCACGGTGCCGTAGGCGTGACCGGACGCGAGCGTGTGCGTATGAACGTCCAGCAGCAGCTTATTTTTCATCTTTTTTGTCTCCGAAAACTCGATGGATAAAGGCCAGCACGTGCGTATGCTCCTCCCTGCGCACAAAGCGGTATTGCGGCGCGGTCAGCATCGCGTGGAAGAAGTCTTTTAGCTCGTGATACTCCACGTCGCAGCCCTCCTCCTTAAGCCGAACAAACATCATTCGCGCATCGTCGCGCAGGCTTTCCACATTGGAAGCGTCAAGGTAGGTCGGCGGATAATTTCTCAAATCGCCGCACAACGGCGAAAGATAGGGATGGTCGAGCGGCAGATCGCCCTTATATAACTTTGTGACATCGTTAATGCCGAACAGGATGCCGTAATCCGTTTTGAAAGCGCATTCATAATAGCTGTACGCATAGTGCAGAAACTGCACAACCGGCGAGGACGCGACAATACCAGCCGGCAGCGGCAGGTTGTCGTCCTTCAGCTTCTGCGGCAGCGCGAGCACCAGATTGCCGCCCGCGGATTCGCCCATCAAAACGATGTTTTCGGGGGCGTAATGCTCGAGCAGGTACTTGTACCCGTTTTCGCAGTCGGTGATCGTGTCGATGCAGGTGTTCACCGGCGTCAGCCGATAATCCACCGCATACAGGTTGTAACCGAAATGCCTGACGGCATAGGAAATGAACTTGAAAAGCTGTTTGGCACTGCCGTTGACAAAGCCGCCGCCGTGGATGTAATAAATAATCTTGTCCTTGGGATTCTGCTCGCGGCTGACGAGCCAGCTTGTGCAATGCGCCAGCTGCACCTTTTCCAAGGTCAAGCCCTTTCGGAGCTTTTCCTCGACTGTGAAGCAGTCGTAATCCATGTGCTCGACCCGGTCGCGCAGCTTTTGCACAAACTCGTCGGTCATCTCCATGTGATCCGGCGGATTGTGTTTTTTGATGTAGCGATGGGCGCGTTGAATCGCAAAATATAACGTCGGTCGCATAGCTTGCCTCCTGCTTTGATATGATGTTTTGCTGCTATTCTGTATTGATTTTATGCATGACAAGAAAGTGTAAATCTATATACGATGATTATACGCGATACCGGCAGCGCTGTCTTTCGGTTGTTTTACCGGTTATTATGAAATTTTTACTTTTTCGGGCAGAAATGCTTTTCTGTACCTTTCGGGCGTCGTCTGGTATTGGCGCTTAAAAAAGGTAATGAAGGCGGCCACGTTCGAAAAGCCGCATTCATAGGCGATTTCGGAAATGGATTTTTCGGTTTCGAGGAGCAGCTTTGCCGCGCTGCCCGTGCGGCAGCGGTTCAGATATTCGTTGAACGTGAAGCCGGTGAACTGATGGAACCGGCGCGAAAAGTAGGACGGGTTGTAATGCGTAAAGCCCGCAACGTCCTCTAATTTGAGTTTTTCGGTGCAATGCTCCTCCACGTATTGAATCGCGCGCTTGATTTCCCGCGTTGCGTGCGCGGAGGCGTCGTTTTTTTCATCCTGTGCGCTGTGATTGGTCAAAAGGCAATAGCACAGCTTCAAAAGCTGCTCGTTGATCAGCAGCTCATAATAGACCGGTTTTTGTTGATAAATCGCCTTGATTTCCCAAAGGATCGCGCGGAGCTTCGCGTTTTCCGAGCGCGGCAGAAAGACCTGAAACGCAGGTCTTTGATAATGCGCATACCGAAAAATATCCCGATTGAGCTGCAGGGTCATGACCTCGGCATGCGTCTTTTCCACCGTGTCCCCGTCGCTGCACCGGCCGGAATGGATCACGCTGCTGTCCACGATCAGGATCTCATCCTGCGATACGCAGTAGCTTGTGCCGTTCACAATATAGTACACGGTACCCTTCAGCACATAATCAATCTCGATTTCGCTGTGCCAATGCGGCGGCAGCTTGCCGCGCAGAATGGAGATCTTGTCGTCCAAAATGATGCGAACGGGCGTATCCTCGATGTATTGAACTTCCTCTTCCCAAATCTGCACAGCGATCACCTGATTTCGAATTTATTACTTTTTCAGTATAAACCTTCTTGTGCCCGTTGTCACGTTTTTTCTGAATGATTCTGCCGGAGCGTGTCATTTTTCTGACCGGCGGTATAAAACTGGCCCGCCTGCATAGAACAGACGGGCACACATCGAATCAAAAGAGGGGCGCCAAGCCTCAGAATGGATAACTTTTCTGACGCAGTGGCGCTTTTCCATGCTTGGATGGCGTTATCTTGCGGCGTTCGCTTCGTAGTGCGCGCGCGGGCCGCCGACGTATTTCGGACGCGAAAACGCCATGACGAGGTTCGCTTCGCCGATCTTTTTCAGCGTCGTATGCACCGGCACCGCGACGCAATGCAGGTGCATCCCGATCAGCGTGTCCCCGATGTCGATGCCGAGCGTCGCTTTGCCCTGCACGTCCTCGACCATGACCGCGTCGAAAATGCGCGCCTTGGCCTCGGTCACGCACGCGCCGCCCGCGTGCAGCCACGGCTCGACCCATACCGGCTGCAGGCCGAAGTGCTCCATCGTTTCGCGGTCGGTGCAAAGCGCCCGGTTGATATGCTCGCAGCCCTGCACGGCAAGGCGCAGACCGTGCTCGCGGCACAGCGGCACAAGCGCGTCCAGTACGGCCCTTGCGGCTTCCTCGGAGGAGTGCGAGCCGATCTGATGTCCCATGATTTCGCTGGTCGAGCAGCCCAAAACGAGCAGCTCACCCTTTTTCGGCTTGGCCGCCTCGAGTAAAACGGCAAATGCTTCCCGCACGCTTGCGGTGATTTGTTCGGTTTCCATACGTATGCCTCCGTTCGTTGATGGGAACAGTATAGCACAGATGTCGGGAAAAGGGAACCCACTGCTGCATGCCGATTCGCTGACATATTTCGACGCTGCAGCTTGCCATACGAAGAGATTTCGGCTATACTGATGACAAAATGAAACCGGAAAGGAAGAGCTGTATGGAAGATTCCCGTCCCATCGCTGTGGAAACCCCCGAAGAACTGGCCGTACCTGCGGCTGCCTTTACGTATGCACCGTCGCCCGATGAGCGCCGCGAAGCCTACCGCGCCGCGTTTGCCGGACAGATTGCGGCTTACACGCTGCTTCTGATCGCTTATGCCGTGATGATCACGCTGTTTGTGCTGCTGCAGCATCAGGTGGATTGGATCGTCGGTATATTGATCGGTATGGCGCTTGCTTTTCTGGTGCTTTTGCTGCAGATTTTTGTGACGCGGCATCGAATGCTTAAGCGCGATCTCAAAAAGAAGGCCGACGCCGTGAACCGATTTACGGTCTTTGCGGATCATTTCGTCGTTACCGCGTCCGAAGCGGAACACGAAAAGGCGCGGTATACGATTTACCCTGCCGATCTGGGACGCGTCATACGGCGCAAAACCGTGACCGTCTTTACGTATGAAAACCTGCTGTTTTTCGTTTCGAATGCTCTTTTGGACGACTGCGAGCCGCTGAAAGGTCTGCTGGCCTCCCGCGCATCCGCACAGCAGTCCGCCGACGCCGCGGGCAAATCCCGTTTTCTGCTGCTGTTTTGGCTGCTTGCGTCGCTGATCGCTATGCTGGTCTCCGCCTATACGTATGCGCTGTGGCAGGTGTCGCCGCTTCTGCCGCTGCTGGCGGATCTTGTTCTGCTGGCTGTGCCGCTTTCGATGGCGATTTATGCGCTTACGCGCAAGGGGCAGGTTAAAAAACTGCTGCTGTATGCGATTCTCGGCTTTTCGATTGCCGGTTGGATACTCGTGTTCCGCCTTGTCGATGACGTGCGGGGCGTCGCCTATGACGACAGCTATGACGCTTTCTATTCGCAAAGCGCGGCAAACGACCGGTCCGGCGAGGATCGGACCGCGCCCGATAGTGCCGACTTGTATGACGGCGATGCGGCAGGCGTGATGGATTTCACGGTCGATCGGCCCATAAAAGACGGCACGAAGGACGGTAGGATTCTGTAATCCAAACCAAAAGCCCGGGTCTGCCGGGCTTTTTCTCTGCCTGCTATGCGATTTGACTTACCCCAGCCGCACGTACTTTTTCGGATCGACCGGCTTGCCGTCGATCAAAAAGGCAAAGTGCAGATGCGGGTCGAGCGCACATTCGCTGATCGCGCTTGTGCCGACCGTGCCGAGCACGGTTCCGGCGTTGATCTTGTCGCCCTCGCGCACGCGGACGTCCGCGCCGAGGCTGGCATAGATCGTCGTGCGGCCGTTGCTGTGCTTGACCTCGACCAGATAGCCGAGCGCGTCGTCCTGCCGCACCGACTGCACGGTGCCGGAAAGAACGGCCTTGACCTCGGTGCCGGCCTTGGCCGCGATATCCACCGCGGGGTGCGTCGTCCATTGGTCAAGCGTGACCGAATAGATCAGCTTGTCATCCGCATAGCCGAACACGATCTCCCCGGACACCGGCGCAGCGGCCTTCTGCGTCGTCGAGGCAGTTTTGGCGGCGGGCGCGGCGGTCGGCACCGGCGTAGGCGCAGCGGTGGGAACGGCGGTCGGGACGGCCGTGACAAGCGGCTTGGGCGTCGCGGTGGCCTTGGGCTTTTGCAGAATCGGCTGAATGTCCGGCAGCCGCTGATCGTTGGACTTGGTCACCTGCCCGATGGGCTCGGCAGTCGGCGCTTCGACGCGCAGCGTGTCCGGCTCGTTCGGCACCGTCAGCAGCACGATGGCCGAGCCGATGGCGACAAGACACAGCACGAGCACCAGATAAAACCCGTTGTTACGGAGAAACAGGATCATATTGCTTTGCTTCTTTTCCATTGTGTATCACCTCGCGCATAGTATGGACAGAAAATCATCGCCGCATACCATAAAACCATTTGCAAATTTCGCCGCGCTGCGCTATACTGTCGCCATGAATCGCTTTACCGTAAAATTTGCCTTTCTGCAAGGCTTCTATTGGGTTTCGTCCTGCTTTGTCTACGCGTTTGCCGAACGGTTTTTGACCGCGTACGGCTTCGGTGTGCAGCAGGTCGGGTTTGTGATGGCGAGCGCCAACGCCGCGGCGCTGCTGCTGCAGCCGCTGCTTGCCGACCTTGCCGACCGGCCGCGCGGGCCGTCGCTGAGGAGCGAGGTATGCGCCTGCGTCGCCGCCGCGATTGCGTGCGCCGTGGGACTGCTGTTTGCGGATCGTCCGCTGCCGCTGATCGCCGTTCTGTTCGGCGCGCTGTCCACGATGTCGCTGACCGTGCAGCCGATGCTGAACGCCGTCGGGTTCCACTACATCGACCGCGGCGAAACGCTCGACTATTCCCTGGCGCGCGGGATCGCGTCCGGCGCTTTTGCGCTCTGGTGCTATGCGGCGGGCTTTCTGGCCGAATGGCGCACGGATTCGCTGCTGTGGGCGTATATTCTGGCGTCGCTCGGTCTGCTGATCGTCACGCTCGACTTCGCCCCCGGCAAGACCGTTTCCGTTTCGCAGCAGGCGACCGGTACCCTCGCGCTGCTTAAAAAGCATCCGTACCTTTTGCCGTTCCTTTGCGGTACCGTGCTGACGTTTACGACGCACAATTTTATCAACGCGTACATGCTCTCGATCATGTCCTGCGTCGGCGCGGGCACGCATGAAATGAGCGTTGCCATCGCGCTTGCCGCCGTCATGGAGATCCCGACGATGGCGGGCTTTTCCCGCCTGACCCGGCGGTTTCGACTCGAAACGCTGCTGCTGTGCTCATTCGTCGCGTTTGCGGTCAAGCATTTGCTGCTGCTTTTGCCGCTGTACGGCGGCGCGGGCGTGTGGGCGATCTACCTGTCGCAGGGCGTACAGCTTTTGGGCTATGCGCTGTTCATCCCGGCCGCGTCGTTCTTTTTGAATGAGCGCATGGACGAGACGGACAAGGTGAAGGGGCAGATGCTGATTACCGAGTGCATTTCGCTCAGCTGCATTTTGGGGCAGCTCGGCGGCGGGTACAGCATCGCGGGGATCGGCGTGCCGCTGACGATGCTCGTCGGCTGCGGCCTGTCGGTCGTCGGCCTTGCGCTGGCCGCCTCCGCCGTCCGAAAAAAGACCCTGCCGAAAGCATAAAAATACAGCCCGCCCTCCATGCCGGAGAACGGGCTTTCTTTTGGCTTTATGCCAGTTTATACCGCTTCAGAACAGCCTGCAGCGGGAAGCTCAGCGCGACGCAGATGATCGTCTCGAACAGCATATACCAGCCATTATACACGAACGAGAACCACCATGCATCGGCGTTGAGTACCTCCGAAAAGAAGATCGCGCCGGACAGCGTATGCATCAGAAGGCGCGCGGCGCAGCCAATCACGATGCCGAGCGGCAGCGGTTTCACGACACCCGCCAAGCCGAGCACGCCGAACGCGAGCGGATAATCGATAATGACCTGCGCCCAGTGCGTGATTTCCGGCTTCTGAATGAACTGCAGAAGGCCGTAGGCAAGCCCTGCGATAATGCCCTTCTTCCAGCCGTAGCGGTTGCTGTACCAGAGCATCGGCAGCATCGACGCGAGCGTGACGGAGCCGCCCTGCGGCGCCGAGAACAGCTTGATATAAGACAGAATGAACGCGATGCAGATGCAGAGCGCACCGTAGGTCAGCGCGCGCGTATCGAGCTTCTGCACCGGAGCAGACTGTGCCGGAGCAAGCTGTGCAAGGCCGAGTATGAACAGCACGATGCCGCCGATCAGACCGAGCGCCGGGAACAGGTATTTCAGCCAGAGCGGGAACGCGGACGCGTCCTCTGCTCCCGTGACGAGCAGCAGCACCATCTCCGTCAAAAACGCGACGCCGACAAGACACAGTGACGAGATCGCCGTGATCTTAACGGTCTTTTTGCTCTCGCTGCTGCGGTCGCGCGCGATCCACAGCGCCATCGCCCCGACCATAACGGTCGCGGCAACGATCCACAGCCACTGCGACGAGCTGATCTTTTCGAGCTTGTTCAGCAGGATAAATTCCATATCCTCCATTTTGTTTCCTCCTCATAACGAAAAATACTGCCCCGCCGGGACAGTATCGGAAAAGCTGCTGTATTGGCGCTTCCTACGATGGCATGACCCAACAGGTTCCAAGGGTGCTTCTCAGCGGCTTTCGCCGCGCCCCTGCGCAAGGATGAGTATAGAACGATTTAGGGCATTTGTCAAGAAAAAGATGAAACCGGGTTCGATGCAGACCCACCAAAGGAAAAACAGATTCTCCGCAGCCGGGAGAATCTGTTTTTTTGTGCGGTTTGCCTTTTTGTCATTTTGCCCAAAGCCCGTCGGTCAGCACGTCGCCGCTGATCGCGTCGAACGAAAGCAGCACGTTATTGTCGCCGCCGCACAGCTCCGGGGGCAGCTTTTCATAGGCAAGCGCATTGTTCGTAATGTCGCCGTAGAAGTTCCAAACGGGCTTCATGCGATAGACAAGCTCGTCGCCCGTCGTTTCGGTCACGATTGCATATTCGAGCGCGATGCGGTCGATATGCACGGTGCAGTTTTGATACTGCGTTTCCGAAGCCGGGAACTTTTCAAACAGGTGATACCGAAACGGCTTGTCGTAATCGGACAGGATCGCGTCCACGGTGATGCGCGGCGCCGCACGAAGCGCGCCGATGATCGTGCAGGGCGTAGCCCAGGAGACCGACACGACGCCCTGTTCATCGACCGTGATCCACAGCCGGTCGCCCGTGAACGATTCGGCGGGGGTGAGCTCCCTTGCCATGCTGCCGTGGATATACCGCGTTTCATGCGCGATAAAATCGTTATAGGCGGGGCGGTAGAGCAGCCGGTAGGCGCTGCCGGTAAGGTCAACATTCGCCAGCACGGTCACGTCGTCAAGCCGCAGCGAAGGCGCAAGCGCGTTTTTGATCGCATCGGCCTTCTCGATTGCTTCGGCCTCAGTCAGCTTCGGCGCGGGTGCGTCGGCGTCCTCGGACGCATACAGCCGCGAACGGTCGTCATCGTATTTCAGACTGCATTGGAGATAGCTTTGGTAGACGCTGCCGCTGCCGGAAACGTAATACCATGCGCCGTCCTTTTCAAACAATGCCTGGAACATCGGGTCGCCGTGGTAATTGTTCCATGCCGGGTCGATTTTGTTCCGGTCGGCGTAGCTTTCGAGCGCGGTCGGATACATGGCTTCGAGGGATTCGATCTCCTTGTCCGTGTATTCTCCGTTTTCGCTCTTGCCGTCCTTCAGCGCCTTGATCAGCCGATCCAGCTGCGCTTTGGTATAGCGCGTATCGTTGAGGTCGTCATACAGCGGCGCGTCGCCCGCAAAGCACCGGACAAACGACGCCAGCATTTCGTTGGTGATCTCCGTCTTTTGCACCTCGAACGTTTCAAACGTCGTGCCGGGCAGATCGTCCACGTCCGCGTCGATCAGGTATTCCGTCGTTCCGGTTTCGCAGCCAAATGCATAATGCCCCAGCTGATCGGTCAGCGCCGCCGCGTTGAACGAGAACGAATGCTCGATATAGGCGACCGCGCCGAAAGGCCGCTGCATATCCTCGACGCGCTCATCGACAAGATACAACCGCTCGGACACGGTCACGGTGCCGGAGGCAGGCAGCGCGGCTTCGGTGTAATAAGTGCTGCTGAAAAACCATTGGGATGCAGAGAAGGAGGTGTTGTTCGCATTGACCGGGTTCGTAAGCGGCGTTCTTTCTCCGCCGTTGACCGAAAGATAGACATTCTCCGGCTGTGCCACTTCCACCCGCTGCCCCTCATAGTCGATGGAGATACCCCAGGCGAATGGCTCGAGCCGCGGCAGCGTGGTTTTCACGTTCCAAAAAAGCGATTCGCCGTCGTATGCGACGCCGATCACCTCCGGCTTCACATCCTTCAGCCATTCCCATTCCTCGACCTTATACGGTGCGCCGTGCTGCTCCTCACGCCAATCGAGGCATTCGCGCTGCAGTTCCTCTGAAAAGTCCGGCAGCAGCACGACGGTTGAGCCGAGATCGGTAAGGTTCAATTCGGGCGCCGCTTGCGCCTTCGGCGGGGCCGTCACAACGGGCGCATCGGTCGCGGCCTTTTGCGTGGGCTTATACAGGCCCATGGCGCCCGCGGTGATCGCTCCGGCAAGAACGGTCAGCAGCAGCATCGCGGCAATGGGCAGCGCGATCCACGGAATCGGACGCGGGTTCCACTCCTTGGTGGAACGGGTGGTATTTTGGCGAATCGTGTCTTTCTTTTGGCGAACGGCGTCGGATTGCGCCGCAATCGCGGCCTTGATACGGCGCTTTTGCGCCCTGCCGGACAGCAGGGATTTTTCCAAGGCGCTGTGATAAAAACGTTTTTCACTCATGGTTGGCTCTCCTTTTTGAAACGGGCGCGGCGACGGACAGCATCGCGCGGAGGGAATTGCGGGCGCGGAACAGGCGGCTTTTGACGGCTTCGCGCGAGAGCGAAAGCGCATCCGCAATGTCGCTGACGGACATCTCAAAGCCGTAGTACAGCACGAACACGCGGTACGTCTCCGGCGGCAGGCGCTTGGCGGCGTCCAGTACGCGGTTTGCCATCACGCGGTCGAGCGCCAAATCCTCAAAGGATACGCTGTCCGCCAGCGCTTCGGCCTCGGTGTCCTCCACAAGGTACGCGCGTTCCTTTTCGCGCTCCGCATAGTGCTTAATGATCTCGCGCCGCAGCATTTTGAGAAGGAACGCCCTCGGCGCGAGGATATCGAGGTGGCCGTATCGTTCGATGCGGTTGTAAAAGTCGATATACACGTTTTGCAGGGCGTCCTCCGCGTCGGTCGGGTCGCTTAGATGCACGACCGCGTACCGCAGCAGCGGGCGGTAGGTCTTTTCATAGACCCTGTCGAAATAGTCTTCCTGTGACATGGCTCTTTACCACTTTCTCCGTTTTGCAAGCGCTTACACCCATAGAGAGCAGAAAAGGGCGGAAGCGGTTGCGGGGAAACATAAAAGATTTTGGAAAGACCGCATATTTTTAAATATGCTTGCAGATACTTGCAAATGCAAGCAATTTGTGCTATCCTGAAAAAGGAAGGAGGTGAGATATATGGCAAACACCGCAGCGGTTTATGCACGGATTGATTCGGAATTAAAGGAAAACGCGGAGGGGATTCTGCATCGGCTCGGCATTTCGCCATCCGGTGCGATTCAAATGCTGTACAGTCAGATCGTTTTGCAGGGTGGTATGCCGTTTGCGCTGAAGCTGCCCGCGCCGACGGCGGTCGGCGGCATGACGCGCGCTGAATTGGATGCGGAGCTGCAAAAGGGCGTGGATTCCCTGCGGCACGGTACGCTGACGGCGGACGAGGTGGATACGGCGCTGAAGGAGGAATTTGGGATGTGAGCACGTTTCGCGTGCTGTATGCACCGCTTGCGTTGGAGGATTTACGGGCGATCTATCGCTATATCCATGAAACGCTCGGCGCACCGACGGCGGCGCAAAGGCAGATCAACCGGATTCGTGAAACGGCACGTGTTCGCTCGCGTCCCTGCCGGAACGGTACAGCGCGGTCGATTGGGAGCCGTGGGCGTCGATGCATGTGCACCGCGTTCCGATAGACCGATATATTCTGTTTTACCGAATCGACGAAGCGGAAAACACCGTAACGGTACTCCGTGTCGTATACAGTGGCAGACGGAACGACGCTTCCCTGACAGAAGAATAAGACAGCGAACGCCCCGCGGGGCGTTTTTGTTTACTCCAGCTTCTCCAGCTTCACCCGAAACGCGATCGATCGCGGCGTGGGGAGGTTGTCGAACCGGATCAGGTGCGCGCCGAGGTCGGCGTCCACGTCAATCACCGTGCCGGGGCCGAGGATATGATGCCTGATCCGCGTTCCGACCGGCAGCGTTTCGGGGCCGTCGCCGCTTTGCAAAAGCCGTTCAGCGCTTTGGATATAGGTCGCGGCGTCGCGGATCAGCCCCTCGCGCGGGGGCGCGGTGTATTCGAGCAGGCTTTGGTCGATATCGAGCAGAAAGCGCGACGGATAGCGCGGGCTGCCGTCGTGGTTGCGGCCTTCGGCTTCCGAAAGGTAGAGCCGCTTTTCGGCGCGCGTCATGGCGACAAACGCAAGCCGCCGTTCCTCCTCCATGCCCGCGAGCGTGCGCACCTTGCGGGAGGGGAAAATCCCCTCGTTCATGCCGCACAGGAACACGTAGGGAAACTCAAGCCCTTTGGCGGCGTGCACGGTCATCAGCTTGACCTTGTCGCCCGGCTCCGCGCCGTCGGCGTTCGTGAACAGCGCGACATGCGCAAGATAATGCTCGACCGTCGCTTCCTCGCCGCAGGTCGTTTCGTATTCGTAGACCGATTGTTTCAGCTCGGCAAGGTTGTCGAGCCGCTCCTGACTGCCCTCGGTGCGGAGCGCTGCCTCATAACCGCTTTCGTCTAAAATGGCGGACAGCACCTCCGACACCGGCCGCGCGGCATAGGTCGCCGCAAAGCGTTCGATCAGCTTGACAAACTTTTCCGCACCCGTGCCCTTGAAGATCGGATCGTCGAGCGTTTCTGTCAGCGCGTTGTAAAGCGTGCATTCATGCGCCGCGGCGTATTCCTCCAAAAACTGCATACGGCGCTTGCCCATATTTCTTTTGGGCGTATTCACGATGCGGCGGAACGAAAGGTCGTCCTTATACGCGAGCATGCGCAGGTAGCACAGCGCGTCCTTGATCTCCATGCGGGCGAAGAACTGCACGCCCGAATAGATCGTATACGGCAGCTTGCGCTTCAAAAAGCCCTCCTCCACCTGCCGCGTCACGTAATGTGCGCGGTAGAGCACGGCGATATCGCGGTACGGAACGCCCTCGGTATGCAGCTTTTCGATCTCGTCCGCGATCCAAAGCGCCTCCTTTTCGCCGTTTACGGCATGGTGGCACAGCACGGACGCGCCGTGCGGCTGCATCGAAACGAGATCCTTTTTGATGCGATCCCTGTTCTTGCCGATCAGGGAATTGCAGACGGCTAAAATCTCCGGCGTCGAGCGATAGTTCTCATTCATCAGCACGGTATGCACGTTCGGGAACCGCTTGTCAAAATCGAGCAGGAATTTCACGTTTGCGCCGCGCCACGTATAGATCGTCTGATCCGGATCGCCGACGATGAACAGGTTTTTGTGATAGCCGCAAAGCGCCTCCATCAGCTCATACTGGAGCTGGTCGATGTCCTGAAACTCGTCGATCATCATGTATTCCAGCCGCTTTTGCCATTTTAAGCGAATGTCCTCATGCTCGCGGAAGATGTACAGCGTGAATTTGATGAGGTCGTTATAGTCCAGCCCAAAGCATTTTTTCTGCTGATAGAGATAGCCGTAAAACAAAATTTCCTCGGTGGAAACCGCGTGCAGATATTTTTCGCGCAGATCGTCCAAGGGCAGGGCGATCAGGTCGAGATAGTATTCCGGCTTTTTGAACAGCTTCTGGATTTCGAACATATCGCGGGCATTGCTGAACGTCATGTCCCGCAGCGTGAGGCCGCGCTCCTCATAGATGATTTTCAGCATCTCGTCGATATCGGCATTGTCGAGCACCAAAAAGCTTTTCGGATAGCCGACCGCAAAGCTGTCCTCCTGCAAAACCGAGACGCAAAAGCCGTGAAACGTGTTGATATAGCCGGTGTCGTTGTCGCCCGTTAAGGCATGGATGCGCTGGCGCATTTCGTTGGCGGCCTTGTTCGTGAACGTCACGCACAGGATGTTCCCCGGCAGGATGCCGAAGTCGTTGACAAGGTACGCGAACCGGTGCGAGAGCGCGCGCGTCTTGCCGGAGCCTGCGCCCGCGATCACGCGGACAAAGCCCTCGGTCGTGGTGACGGCTTCGGTTTGCGACGGATTGAGAATCGGGTCTGCCATGGGGATGCTCCTTTATTCGATCATGCGGCGATGCGTTTTTCTGCCTTCATTATAGCATAACGGTGAAAATTTTCCACTATTATTTTAAGGGAACACAAAAAAGCCGCCCCTTTAAGGACGGCTCTCACAGTATTCGTTTGATCAATCCCCGGGAAAGTAAATCCCCGCAGCTTTTCTGGCTTGCTCGATCACGCGGACGGTTTCCAGCGTGGTGTCGAGCCGGGCGTAGATCGCGTCGTAATCCTCGGTCAAAAACAGCTTTGTAAGCGCCTGCACCTCGTAATACCAGCGATCCGGGTCGGGCTGCTCATTAAAGGTTTCATCGCTCGTCTTGGTAACGACGCGGACGGACTTGATGCCGTTCGAGCCGTTTTCGATATAGATATAGCCTTTTTCGCCCTCGATCTGAAAGCTGTTGACGCCCCATGTGTCCTTGGCGCCCGCGTTCGTGGACACGAATCCGCCGTACTGCATCGTCATGACGCCGGAGGTATCGGAGTAGCCGGGGCGCAGATTCGGACTGTATACGGCTTTTTGGGGCGCGCCGAACAGCAGCACGTTCAGCAGCACGTTATAAAAGTTAATGTCCATCAGACAGCCGCCCGCATAAGCAGGATCGAAGATCGCGGGCTTTTCGCCGCGCAGGACGGCGTCGTAGCGGCTCGAATACTGGCTGTAATTGGCAAGTACAAGCCGGATGGGCAGGATCCTTTGCAGATGCTCCTTGAGGATCGCAAAGTTCGGCAGAAACGAGGTCGGCGCAGCCTCGACCAAAAGGAGATGCTTTTCCTTGGCGAGCGCCGCCAGCTCCGCTGCGTGCGCGTGCTTGGTCGTAAACGGCTTTTCCAAAATGACGTGTTTGCCGGCATTCAGCGCCTTTTTTGCGTATTCATAATGCAGCAGATTCGGGATCGCAATATAGACGGTGTTCACCGTTTCGTCCGAAAGGAACGCGTCAAGGTCGGTATAGGTCACGCTGCAGCCGTAGTCCGACGCCAACTTTTCCGCCTTTTCCGCGCTTCTCGAATACACGGCGGCAAGCGTGATGCCGTCGGTGCGTTTGACGTTATCGAGGATCGAGCGGACGATCACGCCGCTGCCGATGGTGCCGAGTCTTACTTGTTCCATGCCTTGGCAACCTCCGTGGCCTGTTCGAGGATTTCCAAAACCTTGCAAACCTCCTCGTCCTTGATGACCTTTTCGGCGCCGTGCTCGATGGCCGCTACAAGGTTGTCATAGACGCGCTCATAGTGGGCACAGCCGACGGGGACCTTCTCGGTTACGGTTTCACCGGCTTCGTTCTTGTAGACGAGCGTTCCCCAACGATCCTCCGGCGCGGGCGCAAAGCTGACCTTGTGACGGCCCACGATCTTCTTCTTGCCGGAATTGTGGATCACCGGCGGGAGCGTGAAGCTGCCGTTGGTGCCGTGCAGCGTGAAGCGCGGATAGTCGATCAGCACGCACATCTGCGTATTGACGGACGCCTTGCAGTTGCCGTAGAAGAATTCGAGATCGTAATAGTCGTCGCCGACGCCCGGGTGGTGGATCGAGCGCACGTCGTAGCGCACTTTGTCCGGCATCCCGAGCAGGGAAATGATCTGATCGGTTGTATGCACACCGAGATTGTAGAGCGTGCCGAGATGGTCGTACCAGCCGTTGGGCTTGAAGTAGTCGTAGTGGCTTTCAAGCCGCACGAGCTTGCCGAGCTTGCCGCTTGCCAGCACGTCCTTGACCGCAAGGAAGTCCGCGTCGAAGCGGCGGTTCTGGTTCGGCATGCAGATCAGGCCCTTTTCCTTGGCAAGCTCGAATACCTCCTTGGCCTCCTTCGCGGTCGGCGCAAACGGTTTTTCGATCAGAGCATGCTTGCCCGCGTTTAAGATCTGCTTGGCATACGGCACATGGAAAGCGTCCGGCGCGGATACGACGACAAGGTTCACCGCAGGATCGCTGAGTACGTCGTCAAAGTTCGTCGTAAACGTGATTTCCGGATAGAACGGCTCATAGTCCGCAAACTGCGCGATATCCTGCTCCCGGCGAAACACATACTTTACCCGGATGTCGTCCCGGTTCTCCACGTAGGGAAGGTGGTATTCCCGCACGCTCACGCCAAAGCCCACATACGCAACGGTCAACATATCGGTATTCTCCTTTTCTGCTGCAATAGAATTATGATAAAACGAGGGATCGGAAACGGTTTTGCAAGGGGATTGCGAAAACGTTTACTCTATCCTTACAAGCGTATCATACCGCAATTCGCTGCTTTTGGCAAGTGCATTTTGCGGGAACGGCACGGATTTTTGGAAAAACGGCGGTTCCGGATTTTACTTTTCTTTGACATTTTCGGATTTTCTGTTGCATCGACGCCGGACGCATGCTATAATTCTTTTAGGATGGCAGAAAATTTTTTGCTGTTTGCGGCGCGATTTGCGCACGGGAACAATCAGAAAACGGAATACACAAAGGGGGAATCGGAATGGAGAAACTGTTCAGGCTCAAGGAGAACGGCACGACGGTTCGCACCGAGATTTTGGCCGGTCTCACCACATTTATGACGATGGCGTATATCATTGCGCTGAACCCGAATCTTCTGACCAACTTTGCGGTCGGCACGCCGCTGTGGAACGGCGTGTTTTTGGCGACCTGTCTTGCGTCGGCGCTCGGCACGGTGGCGATGGCCTTCCTTGCCAACAAGCCGTTCGTGATGGCGCCGGGCATGGGGCTGAACAGCTTCTTTGCGGTGATCACCGGCAACATTGCCGCGATGCTGAACACCGGCTATGAGAACGCGTTCCAGGCGGCGCTGGTGATCATCCTCGTCGAGGGCATCGTGTTCGTGCTGCTGTCCGTGTTCAATATCCGCGACAAGATCGTGCATGCGATCCCGCTCGGCGTGCGGCTCGGCATCGGCCCGTCCATCGGCTTGATGCTGCTGAACATCGGCCTCGGCTCGAACGCGGGCATTTACGCATCGGGCAACGGCTTTGCGTCGCCGTTCTATGTGATGCGCGACTTCTTCGGCGCCATGACGCCGAGCGTGCTGCAGGGGCAGATGGGCTCGGAATACGGCATGATGGTGCTCACGGTCATCACGATGTTCGTCGGCCTGTTTGTGATCGTGCTGCTGTCCAAGAAGGGTGTCAAGGCCGCCGTGCTGTTCGGCATGCTGATCTCGTCGGTGATCTATTGGGCGGGCGAGGCGATCTTCTTCGGCGTCAATCCGTTCGAATCGCTGCTGACCGCGTCGTTTTTGCCGCCGTTTGCGGATATGGCGAGCACGACGCTGTTCAAGTTTGACTTTGCGGGCTTCTTCAAGATCGGCTGGTTCACGGCGATCACGCTGATCATCACGTTCTGCATGATCGACATGTTCGATACCATCGGAACGCTTGTCGGCACCGCGTCCCGTGCGGGCATGACCGATAAGGACGGCAACATGCCGAAGATGAAGGAGGCGCTGCTGGCCGACGCCATCGGCACGATCGCGGGCGCATGCTCCGGCACCTCCACGGTTACCACGTTCGTCGAGTCCGCCTCCGGCGTGGAAGCAGGAGGCAGAACCGGCTTGACGGCCTTGACCGCCGCGGCCATGTTCCTTGCCTGCATGTTCATCGCCCCGATTGCGGCGATCATCCCGGCCGCCGCCACGAGCGCCGCGCTGATCTATGTCGGCATCCTGATGCTGCAGGGGCTGCAGAACATCAACTTCAACGATATCGACCAGATCGTGCCGGTGTTCTTGATGCTGCTTGCCATGCCGATCTCCGGCTCCATCGGCCACGGCATCGGCCTTGCGATGATCTCCTACACGGTCATCAAGGTCTGCTCCGGCAAGTTCAAGGACGTTTCGATCCTCACCTGGATCATTTCGATCCTGTTTATCGTCAAGTTCTTTGCCGTCGTCTGATCGAAAACGGGAGGGAACGAAGGACAATTCATTCGTCATTCATAATCAGCTTATGCATCGGCCGGCATTTTTCCGGCCGATGCTCTTTTGAAACAACAATATAAAAATGTGAACACAATAGATTTATAAGCGGTATAGCAATATGAACGATAGACCGATTATCAAAATTTCAAAAAAAGTAACAAAAAAATCGAAAATCGGGCAAGATTTCGTTTGCGTTTTGGAAATATATCTTGTATAATGGGGGAGTATCCGGAATCGGGTCTGTGGTTGCAAGTCGAAGCCAGTCGCAGGCGAAACGATCCACATAAGCGGAAGAAACATTCCGTGAGCATGGTGCGGCTTAGAGGTAAGTCCAACCGGCGGCGTCCGCCGTCGAGAGGGGCAGTAGTGGGGAGCGCAAGGCTTAGGAGCGAACCCTCCTGTTGGCGAGTGTGGGGGCAAAGATCAGGTCAGCCGATACCGGACACAAATCACGACATTTGTGAAGGGAATTAGTGGAAAATGTTTGAGGACAGAGTATTGGTCTGCAAGGACTGCGGCAAAGAGTTCGTGTTCACCGCCGGTGAGCAGGAGTTCTATGCGCAAAACGACTTCAAAAACGATCCGGCGCGCTGCCCCGAGTGCCGCAGAGCACGCAAGCAGCAGAGATCCGAGCGCCAGAACGGCCCGCGTGAGATGTTCGACGCGGTCTGCGCTGCCTGCGGCAAGGCAACGAAGGTACCGTTCCAGCCGAAGAACGACAAGCCGGTCTATTGCTCCGAGTGCTTCGCCAAGCGCCGCGGCAGATAAGTCATGCAGAAAAACAAACCCGCCGGGGAACCGGCGGGTTTGTTTTATGCTTTTGGGAAAAGGCCGTTAGGCAGGCCGGGTATTACGCGCCCTCGAACTGCGCGGCGTAGAGCGCATGATAGGCGCCGCGCTTTTGAAGCAGGACGGCGTGGGTGCCGCGCTCGACGATGCGGCCTGCGTCCATGACGAGGATCTCGTCCGCGCCGCGGATCGTGGACAGGCGGTGCGCGATCACAAAGCAGGTGCGGCCTGCCATCAGGTGCAGCATGGCGGCCTGGATGCGCTGCTCGGTCTGCGTATCGACGTTCGAGGTCGCCTCGTCCAAAATCAGCATCGGCGAGTCGATCAGGATCGCGCGGGCAATCGTCAAAAGCTGCTTCTGCCCCTTTGATAGATTCACGGCGTTGTCGGAAAGCAGCGTATCGTAGCCGTTCGGGAGCGATTCGATATAGCCGTGGATCATGGCGGCCTTGGCGGCCTCGATCACCTCGGCGCGGGTCGCGTCGGGGCGGCCGTAGGCGATATTGTCGTAGATCGTGCCGTGGAACAGCCACGCGTCCTGCAAAACCATCGTATACGCGCGGCGCAGGTTTTCGCGCCTGAGGGCCGTGATCGGGCGGCTGTCGAGCCGGATGCTGCCGCTGTCCACGTCGTAAAAGCGCATCAAAAGGTTGATCAGCGTCGTTTTGCCGCAGCCGGTCTCGCCGACGATCGCAACGACCTTGCCGGGGGTGGCGGAAAAGTCGATCCCGTGCAGGATTTCACGGCCCGGCTCATAGGAAAAATGCACGTCCTCGGCCTCGATATGGCCGTCTATCTTGGCAAGCGCCTCGGCGTCTGCGGCGTCGGGCGCTTCGGGCTGCTCGTCGATCAGGCGGAACACGCGTTCGGCGGCGGCGAGCGCGGACTGCAGATCGGAAACGATATTCGCAAACTCGTTGATCGGGCCGGAGAACTTGCGCGAATACAGCACGAACGAGGAAATATTCCCGAGCGTGACCGCGCCGCCCATATACAGCAGCACGCCGAACGCGGAAATCAGCGCGAGCGACAGGTTGTTGATGAAGGTCACCGTCGGGCCGTTGATGCAAGCGAAGCGGTCGGCGGCATAGAACGCGTCCACGGCGGCGTCGTTCTTTTCGTCAAAGCGGTGCAAAAACGCGTCCTCGCGTCCGTAGGCGCGGATCGTTTTCAGCCCTGCCGTATGCTCCTCGACGTAGCCGTTCATCGCGCCGAGCGACTGCGAACGCTTGCGGTACAGCGGACGTACCTTCTTGGCACGGTAGCGCGTGACAAAGACCGAGATCGGGATCGTGACGACGAACACAAGCACCAGGGGCGGCGAGATCGACAGCATCATCCACAGCGAGCCGACGACGGTGATCAGGCTCGACGCCATGATCACAAGGTCGTGCGTGAGCGAGGCGTTGACGGTGTCCACGTCGTAGGAAATCATGCTGATCACGTCGCCGGGCTGGTGCCGGTCGAAGTAGGATACGGGCAGGGAAACGAGCTTTTCAAACGCATCCTTGCGCATTTCGTACACGGCGGCGCGGCTGATCCTGATCATCAGCACGGACAAAAGGTAGCTCATCCCGCCGGAGAGCAGATAGCAGCCGATCATCAAAAGCGCATAGCGGAACACGTTCGGAAAATCAACGCCGCCCGCACCGGAGAGCGCGTCGATCGCGCGGCCGGACAGCCGCGGGCCGACAAGCGCGATCAGATTTCCGGCGATGCTCAACGCGGCGGCGAGCAGCAGCAGACCGCTGCGCGGGCGCAGATACTTCCAGATGCGCTTTAGGACGGCCCCGGCGGGCTGCGACGGGCGCTCGAACGCCCCGCGCTGCGGGCCGCGGCGGAAGGATACGGTTTTGGCTTCGGGCTTGCTCATGCGACCTCCCCCATCTGGATGCGGCACAGCGCGCGATAGGTCTCGCAGCAGCGCATAAGCTCGTCGTGCGTGCCGAGACCGATCACGTTTCCGTCGTCCAATACCATGATTTGATCCGCATGCCGGATCGCGCTGATCCGCTGCGCAATGACAATTTTCGTCGTATCGGCAAACGCCGCCGCAAGCGCCTTGCGCAGGGCTGCGTCGGTGCGGTAGTCGAGTGCGCTGGAGCAGTCGTCGAGCAGCAGGATTTCGGGGTTGGCCGCGAGCGCCCGCGCGATCAACAGCCGCTGCCGCTGCCCGCCGGACAGGTTCATGCCGCGCTCGTCCAAGCCGGTGTCCATGCCCTGCGGGAGATTGTCCCGCACAAACCCGGCCTGCGCCACATCGAGCGCGGCAGAGAGGGCGTCCTCGTCCAAAGCGCGCGCAAAGTCGATGTTTTCGCGGATCGAATCGGCGAACAGAAAATCGTTCTGGAACACGACGCCGAACTTCTCATGCAGCGCGGCGGGGGAGTAGGCGTTCAGCGGCTTGCCGTCCAGATAGATGCGGCCTTCGTCGGGCGTATAGAACCGCAGAAGAAGCTGCAGGAGCGTGCTTTTGCCGCTGCCGGTCGCGCCGATCACGCCGAGCGTCTGCCCGCGTTCGAGCGAAAAGGAGATGTGCGAAAGGTTCTGCCGGATCTTGTTATAGGAGAACGAAACGTCGTCGAACACGACATGACCCTTGGGCGCGTCATCCTCCGGCAGGGCGGCAAGGACGCGATCCGGCGCGTCGAGTACGGCGGCGATCCGCTTGGCGCTTGCCATGCCCTTGGAGCAGATCGTGAAGATGCGCGTAATGCCGATCAGGCCGTTCAGCAGAATCGTGAAGTAATTCAAAAACGCAATGATCTTGCCCGGCTCGGTCAGCCCCCTGTCCACGCGGGACGCGCCGACGACGATCACGACCGCCATGCCGATGTTCAGCAGCACGGTCATCATCGGATTGGCAATCGCCATCGTGATTTCGGCTTTCTGTTCGGTGCGGATCACGTCGCGGTTGACCGCGGCAAAACGCGTCTTTTCCTCCCCGGTACGGGACAGCGCCTTGATGATGCGCACGCCGGTCATGTTTTCCTGAATCCGGCGGACGAGGTTTTCACCGGCCTCCTGCGCCTTGGCATAGAGCGGGATGCTTTTGCGGGAAACGAGGAGCAGCAGCCCCGCGAGGAACGGCAGCGCGCACAGCAGCACAAGCGTCAACGCCGGTTCAAGCATTGCGCTGACCAACAGCCCACCGATCAGCAGGATCGGAGCGCGGATGCCGAGCCGCAGCATACGGTCCACCATATCGTTGACGTGATAGGTGTCGGAAGAGATGCGCGAGATCAGCGACGGCACCGTAAAGCCGTCCACCTGTTCGCTTTCCAGATGCAGCACGCGGTCAAAAAGCGTATGCCGCAGCGAGCGAGTGAACCGTGCCGCAATGCCCGCCGCCATGCGGTTGGCCGTGACCGCGCCGATGTACGCCGCGCCCGCGCAGAGCAGCATGAGAAAGCCCCAAAGGGCAAGCTGCCGTTTGTCGCCGGTCGGGGCGATCACGTCGATGATGTGCTCCAAAATCCACGGCAAAAACAGCTCGGTAAGCGTCGCCAAAAATTTGAGGACGATCTGTGCCGAGGTGCGTATGGCTTGGGGCTTCAGAAAGGATAATACACGCTTCATACAGGCTCACGCGGGTCTTGCCCGCCGTTCATAGTGGTGCAGCAAACCGCTGCTCTATAATAATAAGTATATACATTATCCGCGCGGGTGTCAATCGAAACGCAAAGACATTGTACGGCGGCCGGCGAAAAAAGCCGGTTCGCAAAAGCCCTTGCAATCCCACCCGGCTTGATGTATCATAGTTTTATCGAAATAAAGGAGGGAAGACCCCGATGTTATACGAATATCCGCTGCAAACCGGCAAGGAGGGCTTTATCGACATTACCGACAAGGTACGCGACGCGGTGCGCCAAAGCGGCGTGTTCGACGGCATGGCGACCGTCTACTGCCCGCATACGACCGCGGGCATCACGATCAACGAAAACGCCGATCCGGACGTGGTGAGCGATCTTTTGCTGGCGCTCGACCGCACCTATCCCGACCGGCCGGAGTTCCGGCACAGCGAGGGCAACAGCGCGGCGCACCTGAAGGCGAGCGTGATCGGGTCGAGCGTGACCGTGATGATCGACGACGGCAACCTTGTCCTCGGCCGGTGGCAGGGCATCTACTTCACCGAGTTCGACGGGCCGCGGCAGCGCCGCTTCTCCGTGAAGATCATCGGCACCCAGAACCGGTAAGGAGCAGCGCATGAGAGCTTACGAACGTTTATTGCAGTACGTCGTGATCCATACGACGAGCGACGACACCACCGGCACGACGCCGTCCACCGCGCGGCAGTTCAACCTTGCAAGGCTTCTGGTCGAGCAGATGCAGGCGCTCGGCGTTGCGGACGCGCATGTGGACGACAAATGCTATGTTTACGGTACGCTGCCCGCGACCGAGGGGTATGAAAACGCGACACGTTTGGGCCTGATCGCGCACATGGACACCGCGCAGGACTGCAGCGGCGAAAACGTCAGGCCGCAGCTGTGGGAAAACTACGACGGAAACGATCTCACGCTGCCGAGCGGACGCGTTCTGGACGTTGCTTCGTTCCCGCATCTGCCGGGCTTGAAGGGCAGGACGCTGATCACTTCCGACGGCACAACCCTGCTCGGCGCAGACGACAAGGCGGGCGTGGCGGAGATCATGACGCTGCTTGAACGGCTGCAGGCGGAGCACATTCCGCACGGCAAGCTGTCGATTGCGTTCACGCCGGACGAGGAGATCGGCGAGGGCGCGGATCACTTCGACGTGGCAAAATTCGGCGCAGACTTCGGCTACACCGTGGACGGCGGGGCCGAGGGCGAGCTGGAATATGAAAACTTCAACGCGGCGGGCGCCGTGTTCGATATCAAGGGCTTTTCGGTGCATCCGGGCAGCGCAAAGGACGTGATGGTAAACGCGCTTTTAGTTGCGTGCGAGATCAACGGCATGCTGCCTTCTGCCGACACGCCGCGCTATACCGAGGGGTATGAGGGCTTCTATCACATCACCAAGTTCACGGGCAATATCGAACAGGCGCAGCTTTGCTATATCGTGCGCGACCACAGCGCAGATTGCTTTGCGGGCCGCCTTCATACGCTGCGCCACATCGAAAAGACACTGAACGAACGCTACGGCGCGGGCACGGTGACGCTCACGATCAAGGAGCAGTACCGCAACATGAAGGAGAAGATCGAGCCGTGCATGCACCTGATCGAAAACGCGAAGCGCGCGGCGAAGGCGGCGGGCGTCGAACCGAAGGTCGTGGCGATCCGCGGCGGTACGGACGGCGCGCGGCTCAGCTTTATGGGCCTGCCCTGCCCGAACCTCGGCACCGGCGGGTACGCGTTCCACGGCCCGTGCGAGCACATCACGGCCGAGGGCATGGACATTGCGACGCAGATGCTTGTCGAGCTGGTGAAGCTGTATGCGGCGAGGCCGCGCGGCTGAATCCGCCGGCTTCGACAGCTTTGTTCATAAAGATTCCGCAAATCGGTTACAAACGCCCACTTTATCGGTGCGGCGTTTTTTGTTATACTGAGGGCATCAGCAACGGAGGTTGACCGCATGAGAATCAAAACGGTTTTTATCATTGTATTGACGGGGATGCTGCTGGGCTGCGCCGGAAGCGATCCGATAGCGCAGCCTGCGCCGCAGATGACCGAAGCGCCCACGGCTGCACCCGTGACGGTGCAGGTGAGCGTGGGAGAGACGACCGCTTCAACCGACGCGCCGACCGTTCCGGCGACCGACGAGCCGACCGCGCCTGCCGACACGCCCGCGCCCGCCAAGCTCACAAGCGCCGATTTTCCTTCGGTGTGGGTCGCGGACGGCGAACGGTACGGCACCGATCTGATCGTTTACGTGAACGGCATCGGGCTTGCCTATGAACTGGACGGCACGAAGCCGTCGGAGTGTACCGTGGAGGTCGAGACGGAGGCGATGTTCGAGCTGCCGCCGTATGAGACGCACCGGCTGCTGCTGCATGTCGGCGAGGAAACGTTCTGCCTCGGCGAGCTGCGGTGGAATGTCGAGGATCCGAAAGCGCTGGGGTATTTCGGAGAGCGGTACGACTGGATCTCGATGGACTCGGATCTATGCGACACCGAGCCGGAGCAGATCGGCTTTCCGGGTGCGCTGCGCAAGGATTTTTGGGAGGCGTTTGACCCGTCGGGGATCGCGTTTATCACCGGCTTTGACGTCGAAAAGCATACGATCGACGTGCTGACGGCGCGGCAGGTGGAGAACACGGAGGACGATGATGCGCTCTACGCCATCGACCCGGATTCGATTGCCGAAACGCCGATCACGCTGACGGTGCCGGAAAACGCGCAGCTGACCGTGACCGATGAATATGCGTTCATGCCCGTCACACGCGACCGGTTCTTCCGGCTGCTCGAGAGCGGTTACATCGGCTATCTGCCGACCGAGGACGAGGATTACTATGTCGGCGTATACCTTGGGCACAAGGACGGCGCGGTGACGTATCTTTACGAGGATTATCTGCCGTAATCAGCCGAAGAACAGTCGGGAAAACAGCAGACCGCTGACGACGGAAACGAGCGTTGCGGTCACGGCAAGCGGCACGGTAAAGCGCGTTTTGCGGACGCCGACCGTGCCGAAATACAGGCCGAGCGTGTAAAACAGCGTTTCGCTCGCGCCGAGAAGCACGCTGCCGGTCATACCGACCGGGGAATCCGGGCCATACTTTTTGAAAAGCTCCGTCAGCGCCGCGACCGCCCCGCTGCCCGACAGCGGCCGCACGACAAGCAGCGGCAAAAGCCTTGCATCCACGCCGAGCCGTATCAGCAGCGGCGAAAGCAGCCGCGTCACGGCGTCGAGCAGGCCGCTGTCCTCCAAAACGGACAGCACAAGCAGCATCGCGGCAAGGCTCGGCAGCATCGTTTTCAGCAGCGAAAGAGCCCCCGCCGCGCCCTCGGTGAACGCCGAAAACACGGCGACGCGTTTATACATGGCATACGCAAGCAGCAGTACGATCCCGACCGGCACGACAGCCGAGGCGGGATCGAATGTTTTCCAAAGCGTGCTCATCGGCGGCAGCAGACGCGGCACAGCGCGACCGTCACAAGCGTGGAGCACGCCGAGCTGAGCAGCACGGGCAGCACGACGCGGGCGGGGTCGGTGCTCCCAAAGCTCTGCCGCAGGCCTAAAAGCGTTGCCGGGAACAGCTCCAGACACGATGCATTGACTGCGAGCAGCACGCACATGCTGTCGGTCGCAACGCCCTTGCGCGGGTTCTCGGCCTCCATGATCCGCATGGCCTCCAAGCCGTAGGGCGTGGCGGCGCTGCCGAGGCCGAGCATATTGCACGACAGGTTCAGCGCAATCGCCTCCTGCGCGCCGCCCGCGTCGGGAAACAGCCAAAGGATTGCGGGACGGAGCCGCCGCGAAAGGCTCTGCATCAGCCCGGTCCTTTGCACGATTCCCATGATCCCCAACCAAAAGAGCAGCCCGCCGCCCATGCGGATGCCCGTCTGCACCGCCGTATCGGCGCCGCGGATCAGCGACGCGAGCACCGCGCCGGGGCCGCACGCCGCCGTCTCCCACACGATGCCGACCGCAAGCAGCACGAAAAATACCGTATCCATACCAAAGCGTATGCTTGGGACGTGACAAAAAAGCATCTTTTTTGAAAAATCCGCCGCAAAAGCATTCCATTCGGCGGGATTTCTGCTATAATGTTATTTGTTGAATACTATGCTGCGACAATTCTGTAAAGGCCGCGGCTTGCCCTATACGAACTACGGAGAAACTGTCTATGAAGAAAGTGATTTTATTTTCATTAAGCCTGATGCTGCTGCTCCTTTGCGCGGCGCCGCTCGGCTGTGCGGGCGCGATGCGCGGCAGCGGTATCGAGGTCTGCACCAAGTTTTTGCGCGCCGTCAACGAAGGCTCCTACGGCACGGCGTTCGATCTGATTGCGGATTCGCTGAAGAACACGACCGGCGTGCCGACCGAGGGCGACGCGGCGATGATCTCTTACAGCGAGTTTGTCGATAAGTATGAGTCGATTTTCAACGCTATCGGCGTTACGGATATCGTCTACGACATCACGTCCTCCGCGGAGGGCTCGTCCACCGCGACGGTGGCGTTCACGATGTCGTACTATACCGAAAAGGCCGGCGTGCAGACGAACGACTATACGATCAACGCGCGGTATGAAAACCGCAAGTGGGGCGTGCAATGGTCGCCCGCGCTGATCTTCCCGCAGCTGAAATGGGGCGACAAGCTGCTCCTCGGTGTGAACTACCCGAAGCGCGGCGAAATCTTCGACGCACAGGGCGAGCTGTTGATCAAGAACATCGACCCGGTTGCGATCTTCTGCGTACCGGCGAACATCAAGGACGCGGACAAGTTCCGCGAGGAAGTGCTGGCGATCTCCGAAATTCAGCCGCGTGCCGTTTCCTATTCGGACTGGTACGGCGCCGTTACGAACGCAACGCAGTCGAAGGCGTCGTCCGTCGTGCTCTCGCGTCTGTATCCGGATCAGCTCGACGAACAGCTTGAAAACCGCATCCTTGCCGTGGAGGGCCTCGGCATCGACCGCAGCGGCTCCCTTGTTTCGACCAAGTTTCGCGCGTACCCGTTCGGCCATTCCGCGTCACACGTGCTCGGCTTTTCCACGATCATCTGGAAAGAGGACTTGGAGAAGTTCAAGGAGGAAGGCAGCGAGATCTACGACGGCGACAGCTGGCTGGGATACGCGGGTCTTGAAATGGAATACGAGGAGATCCTGCGCGGCACAAAGGGCAGCTACGCGTACATTCAGGGCGCGGACGGCACGAACCGCATGACGCTCTACAACATTCCCGCCGTGGACGGACAGGATCTGCATTTGACGCTCGATATGCGGCTGCAAAAGCGCGTCGAGGAGATCGTGGATACCGTCGTCTATGACAAGAACATTTCCGGCACGGTCATCGTGATGAACCCGACGACCAACGCCGTGCAGGCCATGTATTCGTTCCCGGACTATGACGCCGAGTCGTTCAGTCGAGGCACCGTCGGCTCGGTCGCATGGGCACAGATGGAGCACGACCCGCAGACGCCGATGTTGAACCGCGCGGTGCAGGGCCTTTATGCGCCGGGATCGACGTTCAAGATTCTGACGGCGCTTGCTGCTCTGGAGACCGGCACGTTCACGGCGATGACCGAGTTTCCGACCGAGACTGAGAAGATCAAGATCGCGGCGTATCGCGGCACAAGCGGCTTTAAGGATTCGTGGAAGGTGCAGTCCGGCGCGTGGGCGTTCACGAATATCGACGAGGTCAACCGCACCAATTCCTCCGGCCGCAAGGGCCCGATGGACATGGAATCGAGCATCGTCTATTCGGACAATATCTATTTCTCCTGGACGGCCATGTCGCTCGGCTGGGAGAAGTTCAAAAGCTATTTAAGCTATATCGGCGTGGGCGAGCGCGTCCCCTTTGAGATCAAGACGGACATGTCCTCACAGATCAAAAAAGAGGACAGCGAGGAAACGTGGGCGCTTTTAGCCATGTCCGGCTACGGACAGGGCGAGATCCTTGTGACGCCGCTGCAGATGGCAACCTACATCGGCGCGGTGCATAACGACGGCACGGCCTTGGAGCCGTACATCGTCGATTCGATCTGGCAGGCCGACGGGACGAGCTATCTCAAGACGTATCAGCACGAACCCAAGGTTTGGAAAACGATCTGCTCCAAGTATAACGCGGACACGCTCGAACAGTTCATGCGCGGCGTCTGCGCCACGAACGGCGGCGGCACGGCGCGGTTCCTCGGCGTGAACAGCTATATCTGCGCGGGCAAGACGGGAACCGCCGAAATCGGTACCGGCGCGGTGAAGGACAAGGAACTGGCATGGTTCATCGGCTTCCGCTCCGCCGTGAAGGGCGACACGAGATCGGAAGAGCACACGTCTGAACTCCAGTCACCCATCCTCA
>CAMHJE010000015.1:0-26594 GCA_946185305.1 uncultured Clostridia bacterium
CCCAGCTGATTGAAAGCATTTCCATGCTTGCGACCAACCTTGACGGCTATGTTTCGAGCATTATGCGATGGCTTTCGCAAATCGGCGTTTCCGCGCAGATGCTCGATTTGGAGGACTTCATCAATTCATCCGGCGCGCTATTAAACCGGTTCAGCACATTGATCAAAAACAACCTCGGCCAGATCCTGTCCACCTCCGCTACCGCGGGACGCGGCGTCGTGCAGTTTGTGATCGCGTTTTTGCTGTCGATGTATCTGCTTGCGGACAAGCGGCGGCTCAAAGCCGGATCGAAGCGGCTTTTGAATGCGCTGCTGGGCGACAGACGGTTTGCCGGGTTTTCCGATTTTATCAAGCAATGCCATTCCATCCTGAACCGCTATATCGTATTCAACCTGCTCGACAGTCTGATCATCGGCGTTGCGAACGCGCTGTTTATGACGGTATGCGGGATGCCGTATGTGGGGCTTGTGTCGTTCGTAGTCGCGGTGGTCAATCTGATCCCGACGTTCGGCCCGATCGTCGGCGCGGTGATCGGCGCATTCGTGCTTGTGCTTGTGAATCCTTGGCAGGCGCTTGCGTTTTTGATCTTCACGCTTGTGCTGCAGACCTGTGACGCGTATCTTTTGAAACCCAAGCTGTTCGGCGACTCGCTCGGCGTGTCGGCGGTTTGGATTCTCGCCGGTGTGCTCGTTGGCGGGCGCATCTTTGGCATCGTCGGCATCCTGCTCGCCATCCCCGGCGTGGCGATCCTCGACCTTTTATACCGCGACTATTTTCTGCCTTGGCTTGAAAAGCGGCAGAAGGAAAAAGAAGCGGCAAACGAATAAGACCTTACTGCAAAGGCTCCGGGTGCTTCCGGAGCCTATTTTTTCTGATGCCGGGCAGGTGCCCGTCAGGTGTTCTTTTTCAGCGCCTCCGTCTTTTCATAGGCGGCGATCACGGCTTCCATAAACGCGGCGCGTACGCAGTTGTTTTCGAGCGCGCGCACACCTTGGATCGTCGTGCCGCCCGGTGAGGTGACCTGATCCTTCAAAATGCCCGGATGCAGCCCCGTTTCGATGGCGAGCTTGCCGGTACCGAGCAGCGTTTGCGCCGCATATCGAAGCGCCTTATCCCGCGGCAAGCCAAGCGCCACGCCGCCGTCCGCCATGCCTTCCATCGCAAGGCACAGAAACGCGGGGCCGCAGCCGGAAACCGCGCTTGCCGCGTCGATCAACCGCTCCGGCAGCTCATCCAACAGGCCCGCCGGCGCCAGCAGCGTTTTGAAGTCGGCAAGCTCCGTTTCGGTCGTGCCGCTTGTGCAGATTTGTATCACGCCTGCGCCGACCGCCGAAGCCGTGTTCGGCATGATGCGAATGACGGGGTATTCCCCGCCCGCCAGCGTCTGCAAACGCTCGGTCGTAACGCCGGTAACCATCGAGCAGAGAACGAACCGGTCGGTTCGCTTCGCAAGCACCGGCGCGATGCCGTCCAGCATTTCCTTCAGGAACTGCGGCTTGACGCCCAAAAACAGCAGGTCGCAGCGCGCGGCAAGCGCCTCGTTAGTCATAGCAACGCCGCCGAGCCGAGCCGCAAGCGCCTCCGCCTTTTCGATATGACGATTGGCAAAGAGCAGCTTTGCTTCGCTGTTCGCCAAGCTCTTTTTTGCGCAGACTGCAAGCGCGGTACCCATATTGCCGCAACCGATGAATCCGATGGCTTGATACATGATGATTTCCTCCCCGGGGTGTTAAAAATGCAGATACGCAAGCGCCATTGCAAGCAGCAGCGCGCCTTGCGCAAAGGTGTTGCAGCCCTGTTCGATCCAGTTTGCCGTCTTATCCGCGCTGTCCAGCTTTGCCCCGCATACGATCATGCCCGCCATGCCTGCCGCAGCAAGCACCAGGCACACGATGGAGCCGGGACGCAGAACCGCCGCCGTGAACGTGCTTTGGTCGCCGGTCGCATAGGCAATGATCAAACCGAGCAGCACAAGCAGGAAGCCGAGCGGCATTCCGATCCGCATCTGAACAAACAGCGGCCAAACGTTCCGCTTTTGCGTGACGACGAGCACCTTCCACAGTACCTTGCCCATGCCGGTAAGAAAACACACGATCCCTCCGAGCAGTACCAGCACACTCCCCGTCATGCGATACAGCAGCCACATGGCAAACAGAAACAACACGACCGGCACCGCATCGAACGCGGCAAGGCCGAGCGTGAAGCTCTGCGGCACAACATCCTTTGTCATTTTTGTTTTTTCCATCCTGCCCTCCGTATGCAAAAAATGTCAGCAAACGATCTCGGCCTTGCTGCCGTGTGTGCGCGTTTTGGTGACGACGATCTGCCGGTCGATGCGCTGCTTGAGCTCGCCGACATGCGAAATAATGCCGACAAGCCGATGTCCGTCGGCAAGGCTTTCGAGCGCCGCAATCGCCTGCTGTAGCGAGGCTTCATCAAGCGAGCCGAAGCCCTCGTCCACAAACATCGTATCGAGCCGGATGCCGCCCGCCGACGCCTGAATCTCATCCGAAAGGCCGAGCGCCAAAGAAAGCGACGCCTTGAACGATTCGCCCCCGGACAGCGTTTTCACGCTGCGCTCGCTGCCATTGTAATGGTCGATCACGTCAAGGTCGAGGCCGCTTTTGCCGCGCAAGTCCCCCGCCCGCTCGCGGCGCTTGAGTTCATACTGCCCGCCGGACATGACGAGCAGACGCGTATTGGCGCGGGTTAGGATCCGGTCGAAGTATGTCGTCTGCACATACGTTTCGAGCATGATCTTTTCCTTGCCGGACAACGTGCCGTTTGCGGTATCGGATAGGGTTTTGAGCCATGTCCACCGTGCGGTGACGCGTCGCAGCTCCTCCGCCGCAGCCGTCATTTGCGACTTGGCCGTGCGATTCGCAGCGAGACGGATCGAAATGGCACGACTCTCTTCCATGGTGCGCGTCTTTTGTGCCGTTAACTTCGCTTGTCGTTCCCGCTCGGCAGCGGCATCTACCGTGGGGCGGTCGGCTAACTGCTTTTCCGCTTCGGCGACGGCGGCGCGGGCTTCGATGCAGGCATGTTCACATTTTTGATATGCGGCGTCGGCGTTTTCGATTGCCGTCTCCACCGCCGTGCGCTTCTCGGTCAGCTGCTTTATCTCTGCCCGCAGCGCCGCAAGGGACGGGAACGGCAGCTTTTCCTGTAAAGCGGCAAGCCGCGCGGCATCTGCCTGCCCGGCAGCGGTCTGCTTGGCCGTCTCCGTTTCGGCTTCGGCAATCTCCTTTTGCAGCGCCGTCCGGCTCTGCTCGGCTTTCGGGATATCGCGCTCTAACTGCGCCTTGCGGTTCAGCCGTTCCTGCGCTGTCCGCATACCGTTTAGCAGAACGATCTTCTGCTCACGCAAATCCGCATCGGCCGCGGCAAAGGCGGCGTCGATCCCGTCATACGTTTCCGTTTTTAGCAGTGCGACGGCGGTGCGCAGAAGTGCGGTTCGCTTTTCATCCGCCATAGCGGCGGCGCTGCTCATTGTTTCGGCGGCGGCACGCAGCGCAGCGTCGGCTTCATCGGCGGCTCGCTTCATGCGGTCGAGCGTGGCTCGATCCGGCGCGGCGGTTCCCATTTGAGCAGGGCATGGATGATGCGTCGAGCCGCAAACCGGGCACGGCATGCCCTCGCGCAGATCGCAGGCCAGAATACCCGCCTGCTCGTCGATGTACCGCAAAAAGGCCAAATCGTACTCTGTTCGGCGTTCCTGCGCCTTACGCCTCGTTTGCTGAAAAGTATCCTTGGCTTGTACCGCCGCGCGCTCTGCTTTGCGGCAGGTCTCGCGGTCGGCTTGGAAATCGTCGAGCGCCTTGGCGCGTTCGGCCAGTCGCTCCTGTTTATGCTGCCATGTTGCGGCTTCGGTCGGCGCATCGGACAGAGTTTGCAGCTCGGCCTTGCGTTCCGTCAGCGTCGTTTCGAGCTGATCGAGTTGGTTTTTCCGTGCGGTCAGCTTGGTTTGCAGTTCTCTGATTGTTTCGTGCCGTTTGACGGATGCGTCCTGCAGAGCGTCCCGTTCGCGGTAATCCGGCTCGGCGGCGGCAAGCGCGGCGATCCGGTTTGTCAGCGCATCGGCTTCGGGGCGGCGAGCCTCCGCCATGTCACGCGCCGTCAGCAAAGAAGACAGCTTCGGGGCAAGCTCGTTCACCCTCGTCTGCGCTTCCTCCCTCGATCGCATGGCCCGTGCCTGTGCTTCGGCCTCATGGAGCCGTCCCGCGATTGCCAGAAGCTCCGCGTCGATAGCGGCAAGCGCGTTAGCGTTTTCTCTCTCCCGCCGTTCGTCCCCGGCAAGCAGCTTGTTGAGCAGCGCAAAAACTTCATCCTTCGGCAGACGGCCCGCCTTTGCGTCCTCCGTCATCGGGAAAAGCGGATCGACTTCGTCACAGCGCAGGCCGTTCATGGATTGCAGAAAACCCGCACGCAGCGTGTCATATTGCTGCTGGCACGCAAGCGCATCGCGGCGCAGCGTGTCCTGTATGTTCGCAAAGTGCTGGGTTTTGAACAGCTTGCGGAAGATCGCCTTGCGCTCGTCGGTGGAGGACAGCAGCAGCTTCAAAAAGTCGCCCTGCGCGATCATGGCGATCTGCGAGAACTGCGATCGATCCAAGCCCAAGATCGTCTCTACCGCGCGGTTCACATCCTTCAGCTTGGTCAGCACGCGTCCGTCCGGATAAGTCAGCTCGGCGTTCGGCTTTTCGGTCGTCGTGCCCTCGCCGCGCGCCTTTTGGCGCTCATACTCCGGGTTGCGCCGCACGGTATACCGCTTGCCCGCATAGGCAAAGACAAGCTCCACCTCCGTCGGCGCAGCGGGGTCGGCATACTGTGAGCGCAGCATGACCGGCTCGCGCTGCTCGCCGCTCGCTTCGCCGTAGAGCGCAAATGTGATCGCATCAAAGATCGTTGTTTTTCCCGCGCCGGTATCGCCGGTAATCAGATACAGCCCGCCCGTGCCGAACCGGTCCAGATCGAGCGTCACGCGGTCGGCATACGGCCCGAAGGCCGACATCGTCAATCGAATCGGTCTCATGCCTCATCCTCCCATTCGCGGTCCAATATATCGGACAGATAAGAGAGCTGTTCCGCGCTCGGCGCGGCGCCGTTCTGCTTGCGGTAAAACTCGGAGAACCATTCAAGCGGCGTTTTCGTTTCGACGTCTTCGGCGCGCATCGCGGTTAAGCCTGCCCGCGTGCGCCGGTTGTCGTAATCGAGCTTTAAGAGATTCGGGTACACGACGGACAGCCGCCGCACCGCGTCGGGGATATCGTCCTCGTCGGTCAGCGTGATATGCAGATAGGCGTCTTTATACGGCAGCGCGTCGTAATAGGCTTTACTCATCAGTTCCTGATACGCGCCGCGGAGCTCGTAGAGTCCCCGTAAAGGCGCAAGCGGCACGGTGCGCAGCGCCAGCGACCCCTTTTCCCCAAGCTCCGCAACCGTTACGGACTTTTGCTGCTTCGCTTCGGAGAACGAATAGGCTAACGGTGTGCCGCAATAGCGCAGCCGCGGCCCGATGTTTTGCGGCCCGTGGATATGGCCGAGCGCGACATAGTCGAACGCGTCGAACACGGCGGCATCCACGTTGTCGGTTCCGCCGACGATGATTTCCTCGGATTCCGAGCGCAACGATCCGGTTACAAACTGGTGCGTCAGAAGCACGTTGCGTTCCGTCCCGTCCAGCGGCATTGCCGCAATCGCCGCCCGCAGCGCATCGGTATAGGTTTCGATCGGCTCATCCGGAAAGAAGCGCCGTACCGTCGCCGGTTTGATAAACGGCAGCAGCCACATCCGCACCGGTCCGAATGCGTCAAGCAGCGTGATCGGTTCCGTTTTGCCGTCGTATACCGGCGAAACATAGACGCCGCTTTTTGCCATCAGCCGCCCGCCGAACGCAAGCCGCTCCGGGGAGTCGTGGTTTCCGGCGATCACCGCTACCGTCAGCCCCGCACGCTGCAGCTGCACCAAAAAGTCGTCGAACAGCTCGACGGCTTCGGCGCTCGGCACGGTCTTATCGTATACGTCCCCTGCGATCAGCACCGCGTCCGGCCGTTCGATCATAGCGATGCGAACGATCTCCGAAAGGATATATCGCTGATCGTCGTAGAGCGAACATTCCAAAAGCCGCTTTCCGAGGTGCAAATCGCTGATATGCAGTAGCTTCATCCGTCTCTCCTTTCGCGTTTTTATCTCGCTTGTATTATACGGTATGCCCCCGATTTATGCAAGCACGCGCGGCGGTTTTGTCACAAAGAGCGCACCCCGCAGGAGGTGCCCTTGTACGCTATTCGAATGTCGTTATGCCCGGCGGCATCTCTTTTAGGCGCCGATGAGCAGCAGCGCAGCAGGGTGCCGGCACGGCCGGCTGAACCGGTTCCGTTCGTCTGCGGCGCGGCGCTCTTTTTTTCTATATTTTGCACGCCCGGATAGATCCTGTTCCGATTTCTGCCGGTCATCGGGCTTAGGGAGCGCGGATGCGAAACGGACGGGCTCGAAAGCCCGTCCTTACGGCGTATGGCGTATTTACTTTTTCAAAATCCGCATGGCGTTCAGCACAGCAAGCAGCATGACGCCGACATCGCCGATCACGGCGATCCACATGCCCGCAATGCCGAGGATGCCGAGCAGCATGAACAGCACCTTGATACCGAGCGCAAAGAGGATGTTTTGCAGCACGATTTTACGCGTGGCCTTGGCAAGGTCGAGCGCCTCGACGAGCTTTTTCGGTTCGTCGGTCATGAGAACAACATCGGCCGCTTCGATGGCGGCATCGGAACCGAGCGCGCCCATCGCGACGCCGATATCGGCTCTGGCGAGCACCGGCGCGTCGTTGATGCCGTCGCCGACGAACACGGTCTTGCCTCCCGCTGCGAGCGTCTCGATCTTCTCGACCTTATCCTGCGGCAGCAGCTCGGCGTGAAACTCGTTTACGCCGACAGTCTTTGCCACGGCTTCGGCGGTCGCCCTGCCGTCGCCGGTGAGCATCACGGTTTTGATCCCCCGTTCCTTCAATGCCGCGACCGTCTCGGCGCTGTCGGTCTTAACCGCATCCGCGATCACGATGCAGCCGAGGTATTCGTCGTTGCGCGTGACATAGACCTTTGTGCCGTCGGCTTCGACCGGCTCAAACGGGATGCCGGAGAGCAGCATCAGCTTTTCATTGCCGCACAGCACGGTATCGTCGCCGAACTCGGCGCGGATGCCGTGGCCCGAAATCTCCTCATACACATCGCACGCGGGCAGTTCGGGCGCGTCGCACTTTGCCAAAATCGACTTGGCGATCGGGTGATTGGACAGCTGTTCCGCCGACGCCGCGACGCCGAGCAGCTCCTGTTCGGAAACGTTATGCGGCAATACCTTCTGCACCGCAAATTCGCCCTTGGTCAGCGTGCCGGTCTTATCGAACACGACCGCGCCGATATCGGTCAACGCTTCGAGGTAGTTGCTGCCCTTGATCAGGATGCCGTGCTTGCTCGCCGCGCCGAGGCCGCCGAAGAACGTCAGCGGGATCGAAATGACCAGCGCGCAGGGGCACGAAATAACCAAGAATACGAAGCTCTTGCGGAGCCATTCGACCCAGTTGCCCGAGATCAGCCCGCCGAGCAGGAACACAAGCGCGGCAAGACCGACGACGATCGGCGTGTAGTATTTCGCAAACCGTGAAATGAAACGCTCGGAGGGCGCCTTGCGGCTTGCGGCATTCTCGACGAGGTCAAGAATTTTGGACGCCGTCGATTCGGAGAACGACTTGGTCGTTTCGATGGTCAGCGCGCCGCTTTCGTTGATACAGCCGGACAGCACCGCGTCCCCCTCCTGTACCGAACGCGGCACGGACTCGCCGGTCAGCGCGCGCGTATCGAGCGCAGATTTGCCTTCGACCACCACGCCGTCGAGCGGGATTCGCTCGCCGGGCTTGACGAGGATGCGGCTGCCGACCTTAACCTTGTTCGGCTTGCCCGTCACCCATGCGCCGTCCTGCCAGACCGTCGCCGTATCGGGTCGAATGTCCATCAGGTCCGTGATCGAATCGCGCGAACGATCCACCGCGATATCCTCCAGCATTTCGCCGAGCTGATAGAACAGCATGACCGCGACAGCCTCCGGGAACTCGCCGATGCAGAATGCGCCGACGCTTGCAATCGTCATGAGAAACGATTCGCCGAAAACGTGTCCTTTGAACAAGCCCTTGACCGCGCCGATCACAACGTCATAGCCGATCACGATGTAAGCCGTGAGGAAGATCGGCAGCTGCACGTACCATGCGGCGCTTGCAAAATGCCGCAGCAGCAGGCCGATCACCAGCAGCGCGCCGGCAACCGACAGCCGGACGATCATTTTCTTGCGCTCGCCCTCCTCGCTGCCGCCGTGCTCATGGCCGCAGCCGCAGCCGTCATCATGGTGATGGTCGTGTCCGTGATGGTGGCCGCACCCGCAGCCGTCGTCATCATCGTCGTGATGATGTTCGTGATCGTGACGGCAGCAGCAAGCATCGTCGTCATCCTCATCGTCATGATGATGTTCGTGATCGTGCCCGCAGCAGCAAGCATCGTCGTCATCATCGTGATGATGCTCACCGGCCGTTTGTGCTTCGTCCGCTTGAGCGACATTCGCCCTGCGTTCTTCCGTTTCGTGTTCTTCGTGTTCGTGGTGGCTCATGGGATAAACCTCCGTGCAATACAATCGTTGCTCAAGTATTCAATCGTTAAGGACAGGATGTTTGAAAAGCCGTTTGGTGTAAACGTTTATTCGTCGGGCTTTGCCCGATCTGGCCGCAAAGCGATTTCGCTATTCGTGCAGGTGCTCCAGTCCGATGTCGATAATCGAGCGCACATGCGCGTCCGCGAGCGAATAATAGACGTTCTGCCCGTCGCGCCGGAACTTGACAAGATTCGAAAGACGCAAGCCCTTCAGCTGATGCGACACCGCCGACTTCGTCAGCTGCAGCAGCGCCGCCAGGTCGCACACGCACAGCTCCCGCTGTTCGAGCGCATGCAGGATCATCAGCCGCGTCGGATCGCCGAACAGCTTAAAGAGATCGGCCAGATCGAGGTATTCCTCCTCGTCCAGCAAATCCTTTTGCACAGCCTCGACCGCGCTTTCATGGACACATTCGTCCTCGCATACCGGCAGACGATTCATCGTGGATTCTCCTTAACCGTTTTAATAGTTGAGCAATCATTCAACTATTTGCAGTATAGACCTCTTTATGAAAATTGTCAAGAGGAAATATCGAATTCCATTGCTTCTGTGTGTAGGGATTACATGGATATGCAGACGAGGAGGCTTTTTCCCTTGCCCTCTCCCCTGCCGATATGCTATACTGCATAACAATAGGAAACGGGAGGACAGACATGGAACCGATTCAGGCGCTGCTGTGGGACATCGACGGAACGCTGCTCGACTTTGAGGCCGCGGAACGCGCGGGGATTCGCAAGGCGTTCGAGATCTTCGGGCTGGGAGCATGTACCGATGAAATGCTGGCGGTCTATGCGCCGATCAACAACAAGCATTGGGAGCGGCTCGAACGCGGCGAATGTACCAAGCAGGAAACGATGGTCGGGCGGTTTACGGAGTTTTTTGTCCTATACGGCATCGACGCCGATCCCGCAGCGTTCAACGACGAATATCAACGCCGCCTGCCCGAAACGGTCGTGTTCCATGAGGGCGGATGGGAAACGCTGCTGGCATGTCGGTCGCTTGTGAAGCAGTATTGCGTGACGAACGGCAACCGCCCCGTGCAGCAGCGCAAGCTGCGCGATTCCGGCATGGATAAAATCTTTGACGGCGTATTCATTTCGGATGACGTCGGATTTGAAAAGCCGTCCAAAGTCTATTTTGACGCGGTGGAAAAGGCCATCGGCCTGCCGCCCGCCGCGTGCCTGATCGTGGGCGATTCGCTGACGAGCGATATGCGCGGCGGCAACAACGCCGGTATGCGCTGCTGCTGGTTCAATCCCAAGGGGCTGCCCGTGCCGGACGATCCGAAAATCGACTTCGATATCCGGCGGCTTTGCGAGGTCGAGGCTATCGTGCGGCAAAGCCGGGAATGAGAATCCGTCTTACACATTCTATATACATTCTTTGCAATCCCGGGGCCGTGCGCCGCTTGACGCGCGGTTTTTTGCGGCGTAAAATAAAAGCAGTTTGATTGGGTTTTATCGGGAAGGGACATGGAAAAGATCGCGGCATTTTTCAAGCGGGGCAAAGCGGAAGTCGATATGACGGAGGGCAGCATCCTCCGGCATATTCTTGTGTTTGCGCTGCCGCTGCTGATCGGCAACCTGTTTCAGCAGCTGTATAACATGGTCGATACATGGGTCGTCGGCAACTTTGTCAGCAACGAAGCGTTCTCCGCCGTCGGCACCGTCGGGCCGACCGTGAACATGCTGATCGGGTTCTTTTCCGGTCTTTCAAGCGGCGCGGGCGTTGTGATCTCGCAATCCTACGGCGCAGGGCGCAAGGATCGCGTGCACGATGCGGTGCACACCGCGATTTTGATGACGCTGATCCTCGGCGTCGTGCTGACATTTGTGGGGATCGCGTTTGTGCCGCTTGCCGTAAAGCTGGCGAATACACCTGAGGAGGTCGCGCCGCTTTCGGAGCAGTACCTTCGCATCTACTTTTCCGGCATTATGGGCCTGCTGCTCTATAACATGGGCGCGGGCATCTTCCGCGCCATCGGCAATTCGCTTTTGCCGTTCCTGTTCCTTGTGATCTCGGCGCTGCTGAATACCGGTCTCGATCTGCTGTTTGTGCTCGTGTTCGGACGCGGCGTGGACGGCGTTGCGTATGCCACGATCATTGCGCAGGGCGTTTCGGCGATCCTGATTTTCATTATGCTGCTGCGCACCGATTCCTGCGCGCGGCTGAAGCTGCGCGATCTCAAAATCCATTGGTCGATCCTCGGCTCCATCTTCCGCATCGGCATACCCGCCGCGCTGCAGATGGCGGTCACGGCGTTCTCGAACATCTTCGTCATGGGCTATATCAACCATTTCGGCAAGCATGTCATGTCCGGCTGGACCGCATATTCCAAGGTCGATCAGCTGCTGTTTCTGCCGATGCAGTCGATCTCGCTCGCTTCCACCACGTTCGTCGGGCAGAACCTCGGCGCGAACCAGACAGACCGGGCCAAAAAGGGCGTACGCGTTGCGCTTTTGCTGTCGTTCGCCTCGACCGCGCTGCTGTCTGTGCCGGTCATGACGTTTGCCCCGCCGGTCGTCGCGTTCTTCAACAGCACGCCGGAGGTTGTCGAGCACGGCTCGCTGTTTTTGCGTTTCATCACGCCGTTCTATCTGCTGTGCTGCATCAATCAGGTCTACGCCTCCGCGCTGCGCGGCGCGGGCAATTCCCGTGCGCCGATGGTGATCATGCTGTCGTCGTTTGTTGTGTTCCGGCAGATCTACCTGTTTGTCATGTCGAATTACATTTCCAACACGATCCTTTGGATCGCATTCTCCTATCCCGCCGGGTGGATCGTGTGCAGTGCGCTCACGCTGCTGTATTACCGGCTTGTGCCGCTCGATAAGCACAGGCTGAAGGCGTAAGTTTTTAGGGCATACAAAAAACGCAGTCTCTTTCGAGTCTGCGTTTTGCGTTATCCATCTTACAGCTGTTCCGGCGCTTCGGATTCTTCCTCTGCAGGCGCTTCGCACGCACAGGGTTCTTCGGCGGGCGCGGCTTCGGGCTCTTCCGCCTTGCAGCAGCAAGCACATTTGGGCTTGGTCCACTCGACGAGCTTCTTGCCCAGCGTGGAGAGGAACGGCATTTCGGGCGCGTTCTTGCCGCAGAAGGTCAGGATCGCATAGACGAGGCACAGGATCCAGATGACCAGGCCGATGCAGAATACCCATGTGAGCGCCATCGCCGCAATATGAGACAGAATGATTGTCCACATCAAGGCACGATCCTCGTCCGTGATGTCCTTATTGCCGAAAAGCTCGATGCAGGCAAGCGGCAGGCCGACGCCGGGAATCCAGCAAAGGCCGAGGCCGATTCTGCGCTTCATGTTCAAAATTGGTTGCATACATAATCCCCCATTCATAATCGTTTCCATATAATATTGTACCCCGCTTTTGCCTTGCTGTCAACGGGCGCGCGCGGATTTTTTGCCCTGCAAAGGCTATTATCGAGACGTCTTGGCCGCCTGTGCGCGAAGGGACAGCACATAAAAGGCAATAGCTGCAAGCTGTGCCGCGGCGGATACCGCGACAAGCGCGGCAGGCGCAAGGTCGTAAAGATACCCGAGCAGCCAGCTGCCCAAAAACCACGCGACGCCGAAGCCTGTTTCGAAAATGCCGAACCCCGTGGAGCGCATGGATTTGGGGACAATCTTGCTGACCGCAGCCTTCATAATGCTCTCCTGTGCGCCCATGCCGACGCCCCACAGCACGATCCCGACGCCGATCAGCCACGGATTGCCGCCAAGGAACACAAACGCCGCAAACACGCTCGACAGCATCGTGGACGCGACAAGTGCCCAAAGCCCGATCCGATCGAACAGCCAGCCGAACAGCAGCGCCGCAAGCGCGTCCACCGCCATCGCGCCCGCATACAACAAGCCGAGCGTCGCCTCCGGGAACGCGTGCATCCGCGCGGCGTGGAGCGTAATCAGCGTGAAATCCGCAAAGCCGAACGCGAACAGACAGATCGCCGCCATGAACAGCACAAACGGCTTTTCGATCCGAAACGGCGCGTCGTCCTCCTCCGCCTTTTCAAACATCTCCGGATGCGGATACCGCCGCCACGCGACAAGCACAAGCGCCATCGTGATCACCGCCGGGATCGCTAAAAAGGCGAATGATACGCGATAGGTCGAAAACAGATCGCCCGCGCCGCGCCACAGGCCGACGCCGAACAGCAGAACAGGGCCGAGGAACGCACCGAGCTGATCGAGCGCCTCCTGATATGCAAAGCCCTTGCCGGTGCCGATCTCGGCGGCGGCAAAGCTGACAAGCGTGTTCTTTGCGGGCTTCTTGATCGCCTTGCCGATACGTTCGAGAATGATCAGACCGCACGCGATCACCCATCCGTTTTCGGGAACAAGCGCCAGAAGCGGGATCGCCAGCACCTGCAGGCCGTAGCCGAGGCCGACAAGCAGCCAGTATTTTTTCGTCTTATCCGCCACGAAGCCCGACAGCAGCCGCAGCGAATACCCGCACAGCTCCCCGATGCCCGATACAAACCCGATGGTCGCCGCCGAAGCGCCCGCCAAATCAAGGTATTCGCCGAGGATGCTCCGCGCGCCCTCGTGCGTCATGTCCGAAAACAGGCTGACAATGCCCATCAGCGTAATGAACGCCAATGCGCCCGATAAAAGTGCTTTCCTTTGCTTCATCGTCCCCGGTCGCCCCCGATTCTTCCATATTGCAGATGCAAAAGCCGCGCTGAGCCGTTTCGGGCAGCAGCGCGGCGGCGTACACAGTATACGCGTCCTTTGCATCCGCGTCAATGGGGTGCGGTAAAATTATCCGGCGCGGTAATCGGTAAATACGATCGACCCATCCACAGCGTTTACGATCAGCACTTCATGCGTCAGCCATGTGCTTTCGCGTTCCTTTTGCCAAAACTCGTCCGTGTAGATATCGTCATAGAACGCGATGTTGCTTTTCGAGCGCAGATCCTTGTCGTAAAACACGATCCAGCAAGGCATTTCATACCAATCGTCGCTGTTTTTCACGCGGATCGTGTAGGTCGTGAGCAGCAGCCGATAGACGCGCATCGTACAGACGTTGTCCTGTTCCGTCAGCTTCTGCATCGGCGCGGTAATTTTCAGCGCGTTTTGGATGCGCGCCTTGGCTTCGTCCCACGACAGAAGCGGCACATTCGCGCTCTCGACGCCGACGACCGCTTTGGGGTGCGTATAGCAGACATACTGCGCGCCGTTTGCGCTGACAAAGATTTGCAGCGTTTCGGGCATGATGTACCGGTTCGCCGCAAAGCCGTCGTCCGCGCCGTAAGCAATATTCTGATCCGGTTCGAACGGCACCTCGGATTGCGGGTAACCGCCGAAATCCCGCACCAATTCATACGCCCATCCGGTCGCAACCGCATGCGGCTTGTCCCCGATGTCCTCGATCAGATTTGCCTTTTGCGCAAGGCGCGCGGTAAAGTCCGTCATGCCGAGCGATTCGAGCGCCGTTTGCAGCAGCCGGTCCGCTTCTTCCTTTTCCATTGACACAGGCCGCCACGCCGCAGGCGCAAGCGCGTCGTCAAAGTCCTTTTCATGCTCATACATATCGGCGGTATAGACGTAGCCTTGGTTTGTGCAGTCCAAGCTGACCGCCATCGTCCAGTCGAACGCCGCAACATGTGCTGTGCGTCCGTCCGCAAGACGGTATACCTTGCTGTCGCCGTTCGAAAGGGCTTGGTAATCCGACACCGCCGTTTCGGGCAGAATGTCCGGCGCGTCTTGGATCCGTTCCATGTACCACGCAGATTCCTCGTCGATGAATGCCTGCGTATAGCCGGACTCGTCCCGATCCGCGCCGTCGTTCGGCCGGCCCGCCGCATCCCATGCGCGGAATGCTTCGACCTCGTCCAAGAATGCGCGGAACATGCGCGTCCAGTCCGCCTTGGTCAGCTCGGCGGTGTGCATCGAAACAGGCTTAGGCAGCAGCTTTTCCGCAAACGAAACAAGGTCTGCGTCGGAAAACGATCCCTCCCGCGTGCGCCAGACCGGATAGACGCCGTCGGGCTTTTGCACGATCTCGGCGTCGATCTCGATACGGACGCGGTCGTTTATGTCATACGCGGCTTCGCGCCAGCTTGTGGGAAACGGCAGCGCAGCGTGCTTTGCTTCGTCCGGCGCGGCGGTGGCGGAGAGCTTTTGCTCAACGGCGTCGTCCCCGCGATACACGACGTATTCCGTGTCCGGCGTCGGGACGCAGGCGCACAGGAACAGAAGGGCGAGCAAAAGCGGCAGGGTTTTCTTTCTGAACATGGTTGGCTCCTTTCTTTGCGCGCCATGAGCGCAATGGTTGTTTGCCGGCGCTGCGGTTTCCGAGATTTCTCACTTCGTTCGGAATGACCCGTTTGTATCGTTCGCTTGGATTCCGCCGCAGGCGATTTTGCTGCGCGCCGTGCTCAATATCCCCAGTCTGTATGGATCACCGAGCCGTCCACGGCATTGATGAACAGCGTTTCCTGCATCATGTCCATGCTGTCGCGCATTGCCTCCGACATGCCCCATTGCAGCTCGTCGTAGAACACGACCCACACCGGCATTTCGTAATAGTCCTCGCTGTCGCGCATGTGCACCGTATAGCTTGTCAGCAGGAGGCGATAGATCTCCAGCTCGGCGGGTCGGTTGGTTTCCTTGGCCCATTCGGTGTTATAGCACATGGCAAGACTGTTTTTGATTCGCATCTGCACCTCGTCCCACGGCAGCAGCTCGACGTTCGTGTTCTCGATCCCGACGACCTGCTTCTTGTTCGCAAAGCCGAAGAACTGGATCCCGTTTTCGTCCATCATGATCTCCATTTCCTCGTTCGGGATATAGGCATTCGCCATCGTGTTGTCCGTGCCGTAGTTCAGACCTTGCGCCGGTTCATACGGCACGCCGACCGTCGGATAGCCGCCGAGGTTCCGGTGCAGCTTGAACGCCCAGCCCTTTGCCGCAACGTAAGCCGTCTTTTGGAAATCTCCCTCGCCGGAGTCCATCAGATTCGCCTTGCACGCCGAGGTGATCGAAAAGTCCTCCACGCCGATGCGCTGCAGTTCTTTATCAAGGATCGCTTCCGCTTCCTCCCGCGGCATCGTGACCTCCTGCCAGATCCGCGGCCACGGATACTCGTCGTCGTCCTTCTCGTCCTCATAGTAATAGTCATAGTAGACATACGGCCCGGTCTGACAGCCCTTGGCGATGCCGATGTATTCGCCGCGGGAGCCGATGTAGATATACGCGTCCGTGCCATCCGCGAGGCGATAGCGGCGGTTATCCACCGGCATATTGCGATAGTCCGACACCGGCGTGACCGGGTTTTCGTCCGGCGCGTTTTGGATCTGCTCGGCGTAGCGGTTGGTCGTCTCCTCCAGCTCCTCCGGCGAGGGCATCCATTCGTCGCGGTCAACGCCGTCGTTCGGCTTGCCCGCATCGATCCATGCCTGCTTTTCCGCGATCATATCTAGATACCGTTGCAGCTCGCGCTTATAATCCTCCTTGGTCATGATCAGCGTCTGCACCGACACCGGCGCAGGCAGCACCGCGGTCGCCCATGCGGTCATTTCCTCGGACGTGATCACGTCCTTGCGCGTGCGAAAGACCGGGTACAGCCCGTCGGCCTTTTGGACTACCTCGGCCTTGAAGCCGATGGAAAGCCAGTCGTTGACCTTGTACGTGTCCTCGTCCCAGCGATCCGGGAAACGCTGCGCGGCGTCCTTGGCGGCCGCGCTGTCCTTCGAACCGTCCGCACTGACCTTTTGCTCTACGATGTTGTCGGCCTTGTTCACGACGTACTCCGTATCCGGCGTCGGCAGACACGCGACGAGAAACAGGCACGCCAAGAGCAGCATTGCGATTTTCTTTGTTTTCATGTTCGTTCTTCCTTTCTTTTGTAGATATTTCAGCCGCAAAGTACAGGACTTGCCGATGCTTATTCTGTCACGCTGCCGTCGAGGGCGTTCAGCCGCAGTACGCATACCGTCTCAATCGGATACGTCGCCTTCTCGGAACGGACGCTGCCGATAAATTCCCAGACCGGCAGCAGCCAATAGGTTTTGGTCGCAAGCTCGTCCCCGCTGTCCGGCAGCGGCACGCGGCGCATGGTGAGCTGCACAGTGTCAACGCAGATTGTCAACGGATCGCCCTTTAGAACGTACATTGTGCGCGGAAGCCATTCACGGAACTTTTGTTGTATCTCCTCGAACGGCAGCAGCGGAGCGGCGTCGTTTTCGACGCTCTGCACGACGGACGCATAGTTATGCCGATAGGTCATCACCTTGCCGTTCTCCATGACAAGCTGCAAGCTCTCCTGCGGGAATGTCGTTGTATAGCTTGGTTCACTTTCCGGCTCTGCGCCTTCATAGCCGTGAAATACGTAAACGTCCGTGCACGGCAGGCCGAAGCGCATCGGCGAACACCACAACACGACCGCGTCTTCATGCGTTTCCTCTCCAAAGGCGCGCACCGTCTTTTCCTGTTCTGCGATTGCCCATGGCACGGCGTCAAGGCCAAGTGTGCGCAACACGTTTGCCGCGTCCGCCCAAGCGCTGCGTTCGCGTTCCGTTTGCGGTGTCGTTTGGCGTGTCCGTGATATGTACTGCGGCGCATCGAGCGTGGCGCGGTATGCGACGCCGTGCAGGCTGACCGACAAATACCGATAACTGCCGTCGCCGTTCGGCGTCATCAGGTCGATCCCGCCGTCCACGCGTCCGTCCCACGGCGCAGGCTCGGTGTCCTCCGGCGCTTCGGCGTACTGCTGACTTGTCCGCTTCAACAGCAGTTCCCATTGCTGCCGCATGGTTTCATCGGTTTCGGTTTCGAGCGCCGCCGTGCAACGTTCCATCGTCGCCTTATAATAGGACTTCGTCTTGGTGCGATCCGCAAGGTACAGCGGCCCGTCGCCTAAAAAGTAAGCGATCAGCGAACGGATCTCCGCTTCCGGCGGAAGGCCGAACTTCACGACGGCGACAGCGCCGGAGCCGTTTTCCGGATACTCGACCTCTGCATCCAAGGTTACGTGTATCTCATCCATCGCAGCGTTGGCCGTAAAGGTCTCCTGCCACTCGATAGTCCGCATGGCCGATCTCGGCGCGAACTGTTTCGCATCCTCCGTCTCCGGCGCGGCAACCGGTTCGGTGTCATTCGCATCAACAGAGACGGGCGAAGCGGAAACGCCATTCGGCAATTCCATCTCCACAACCGTCGCCGGCTGCATCGTTGCATAGATAATCGTCTCTAAGCTGCCTTCCGCGAGGTTCTGCACGATCTCCTCGGTCGGCGTCGGCAGACACGCGACGAGAAACAGGCACGCCAGGAGCAGCATTGCAATTATCTTTGTTTTCATGTTCGTTTTCCCTTTCTTTATTATTCCTTGCAGCGCAGTTTGCGTTTTTCTTTCGCCGCGCTCAATACCCTTTGCTCCGATCTATGCGGCTGCCGTCGATGGCGTTGATTGTAAGCAGCGTATTGCTGCGGAACCATTGCGTATCCTTGTCCTGGTCCTCGATCTGCGCCCAATAGAACAGAAAATCCCATACCGGCAGCAGATAAAAATCCTCGCTGTCGGGCTTTTGCACGCGCAAAAGCGACAGACGGATCTGCTGCACGTCGAGCGTCAATGTGCCGTCATGCAGCGTCGGGTCCTCCGGGTCTATGTAGTATTCCATGAAAATCTGCTTGCGGAAGTTGTCCATGATCTCCGGGAACGCGAGCAGCTTCACGTTCGCGTTCTCCCTTTGCAGCAGCCGCAGCGGACAGCTCCATTCCACGCGCACCACCTCGCCGTCCTCCACGGTCACGCCGATCGTCTCCTGCGGATAGTGATAACTGTAATCGTCGTGCGTGACGCCCGCCGCGATCTTTGCGGTGTCGGAGCCGTTGTCCGGCCAAAAGCGATAGGTACCGATACCGTCGTATTTCGGCACAAAGGCGATGCGGTAGCTTTCCGGTTCCTCCGGTTTCGGATGCCCACGCCATGCGTACTCCTCATACTTGGATTCGATGGATACGGCTTCCGCTTCCGTCGGCCAAAGCCGATGCAAAAAGTCGGTCGCCGTTTTGACGGCCTCGCGCTCTGCTTCCGTGCGGGGCAAATGCCCGAGGTATTTGGGGAAAGACTCACCCTCCCAGAACTGCGCCGCCGCCATCGTTTGATAGCCGATATGCCCCTTGCCGTAGGACAGCGCCGTGTTCACCTCGTCCGCAACCGTCACGGACTCGTCCGCAAAGCTCCCGTCCCACGGGTGCATCGTCTCATCGACCTGCAGCTTATCGAGCGCCCGCGTGAACTGGCGCATTTCGCCATAGATGCCGTAGGGATCCTTGGGATCGTCCTTTTCGGTGATCAGCATCGAATACTTGTGTATCTGCGATTCGTAATTCGCCTTATCCCAAAGACTGCCGTTGTGTTCATAGTACGGCGCGGGGCCGAGAATCTCTGCCGCGAGCGCCTCGCCCTCCGGGGCAGTCAATGTTAAAAGCTCACACGTATAGACCGGGACCGCGCTCACGTCCGGCACGACGACCTCTGCGTCGATGTTGACAACGAGCCGCCCGCCGAACACCGTACCTTTGACGGTCTCGGTCACACGCTCCGGCGCGCCGAGAATGCTTTTCAGCGTGCGCGCTTCGCCCTGCGGCACGCCCTCTGCATGGATTTCATATTGCTCGACCGGCAGCGTTTCGGCAATCAGGCTTTCGAGCTGCCCTTCCGCCTTGTTGACAATCACGTTTTCGCTCGGCGTCGGCACGCACGCGACGAGGAGCAGAAGGGAAAGAAGCAGGGATAAAACGATTTTGCTTTTCATGGGTCGTCCTTTCGATGTAAAGTAAATATGTTAAGATTCCGATTCTCCGACAGGAGGATCTGTGTGAACATTCGCGGCTTACCGGAAATTTCCCTTGCCGAAGGCAAATTTCTCTCGTCCGAAGATCGAACTGTATTGCGCGAATCGCTCAATACCCCGCCTCCCGGTCGATGATGCTGCCGTCGATCGCGTTGATCGTGAGCAGCGACTGGCCGGAGAACCACACCTTATGGCCGAGCAAATATTGAGGATCGTCGAGCGCTTCGTTATAGGTATAGCCCATAAAATCCCACACGGGCAGCAGATACCGTTCGGTTGGCGCGTCCTTCTTTTTGACCTTCATATACGACAGGCAGATGCGCTCAATAACCATCGTTTCCGTCCACTCCCCGTTCTCCGCCTTGTCCAGATAGATCGAGCGGAAGATCTGCTTTTTGAAAATGTCCATGATCTGCTCGAACGGCAGCAGGGCGACGTTCTCGTTCTCGGTGCGGACGAACTCGATGGCGTTATACCAGTTCAGCGCGACCATCTCGCCGTTCCGCACAAGTACCTCGACCTGTTCCGGCAGCACCGGATCGTCATAGTCCCGCGAAACGCCCGCCGCCTCCAAAGCCGTGTCCGAGCCGTGATAGGCCGAATACGGATAGCACGGAATGCCCGCCGCCGTGCGAAGCAAGCCCACCGAGTATTCCGAGGGCGGAAAGTCCTGCGCCGAAAGGCCGAGATTCTTCAGAAACAGGTCCTTGTCATACGTGATCGTCGCCGCTGTAAAGGTCTCGCCCGTGACCTCGTTGAACGTCTTTTCGGCGATATTCATCGCCGCCTGCTGCTCGGGCGTTTCGGCAGGATGACCGCCGAACGAATGGGGCGAGGAAAAGGCTTGGTCGTGCAGCCACATCGAACCGTCGGAAAACGCAAGATAGCGGTTTTCGGCGTCCGCAATCGCGGTTTTTTCACTGTCAAAGCTGCCCGTCCACGGCTCCATCGGTCCCGGCTCCGGCAGCTCGGCATAGCTTTTCAGATACTGCTGCAAATTCTGTTCGTGCATCCAGCGCGCGCTCTCATAGTCGTAATTCTCGCCGTAGATGCGGTTGTCGCAGTCCGCTATTCTTTGGGTCGTTTCCTCGATGGCACGCTTCTCCGCGACCTTCCGTGTCAGATCGAGATTGAACTTGTAATACGGCCCCTCGCCGAGCAGCCGCTTCGTGATGCGTTCCCGTTCCTCCGGCGAAAACGTCTTGACCCGCACCGTATACACCGGTACGGCCGCCACGTTCGGCACCTCCACCTCGGCGTCGATATTCACATTCAGCGTCCCGCCGTAGACCTTGCCGGACACGGCATCGGTCGTATGCCCCGGCGCGCCGAGCGCGGTGCGGAGCGTGTTCTCGGCAAGCCGTTCCCCGTCCGCGTCCGGTACAGACGGCGCGGGTTCGTTCGGGACAGTCCCGGCCTCCGTCGGCACGGGTGCCGCGCTGTCTTGCGGTGTACTCTCTACGGCATAGACCTCAACCGGATGCGATTCCGCGATCAGGCTTTCGAGCCGCCCCTCAGCCTTGCCTACGACGACCTCTTCGCTCGGCGTCGGCACGCAGGCGACGAGGAACAGCAGGGCGATACTGCATGCGATAATTTTTTTGCTTCTCATGGTGGTTATCCTTTCTTCGGACGCAGTGCGCCGATTTTCGATGTTATCCTACCGAAAAATGTGTAACGGAGTCATCACAGAGTTGTATCGAAGTTGTAACAGAATGGGCTCTTCCCTTCCCGATTTCCATTGTAGCAGCGAGTTGTAACCGAATTGCGTTATAACTGTGAATGCGGGAAGATTCCGCAATTCTTCCGCATTTTCTTTACATGGCAAAAGAGCTGTTAAGAAAGTGCTGTCATTCTGAGGCTTTGCCGAAGAATCTCTGCATACAAGTTTGAAAAAGGATTCTTTCCAAGACTTTTCGTTCCGAGATTCTTCGGTGCTTTGCTCCTCCGAATGACACTTTCTTAACAGCCCGTATCCATTTGCCGCACGTTACGCGGCTCCATTCTCAATACCCCTTGTCAATGTCGATCACGCTGCCGTCCACGGCGTTGACAAGATACAAAATGCCGTATTCCGCCGAGCGGACAACGTCGCCGTTTTCCCGCATCGTTTCCGCCGTGCCGTAGAACGCATAGGCCGGGACGAGCAGCCCGCGGCCAAGCTGATGCTGTTCGAGCACGCGCCAAAGGCCGAGCTCGATGCGGTCTATATGGACGGTCGTTTTCCCGCTGTCCCATACGCCGCGCGGGCGCACGACCGGGAGCCGCGTTCGGATCGCGCTTTCGATCTCGGCAAACGGCAAAAGGCCTGCCGCCTTCACAAGCGTATCGCTTTCGGTCAGGCTGCCGTCCCATCGCAGTTCAAAAACGCCCGAATCGTCGATCCGCAAAAGCAGACTTTCGTAATCCCACGAGGGGACGTAGGTGCGGGCAAACATGTCCTCGCCGCTGCGCCATGCGCCGCGCGTTGTGCAGCACGGCGCACCGTTTACCGTGCGCGCGCAATAGACCTCATACGCGTAGGCATCCGGCTCCGGTCGCTTATCTTGGGGACTGCGGTCGTCGCAAAGGACAAGCTGCGTGACCGTAAAGCTGTCCGAAAGGCCTGCCTGTATCAGCAATGCTTCGGCGGCCTTTGCGGCTTCCTCCGGCGTCATGCGCAAATATTCTTTGGCCTCATCGGGCAATGGATCGGTGCGTGAAACATTGATTTGATGACAGCCGACCACACCGCCGCAGGCGAACGCAGGCGAATAACGCGACCACCAAAGGTTTGCGCCGCGGTCGATCGGGATCACGCCCCATTCCCCGCCGCCGTAGTCGGCAACGATGGCTTCGGTGTTGTCGGTGTCGTTCCGCACCGTAAAGGTCATGCTGTCGCGCGGATCAGGCGCACGGTTGCCCGCGGTCAGCCCCGTGCGGCGTGCGGTCCTGTCCGTGCCGTCCAGCGTGACCGTCTCGATTTGCAATGTGCCGTCCGCGACCGTCGGAGTGCTGTCCGGCTTGCTTTCCGGCGCGGTGCGGTAACGTTCCTGCCAGTCGCGTATTTCGGCTTCGACCTCCTCGATCGAATCATAGCGATCCATCCATCGCTCGTCGTCCTCCGTCAGCTCGGTGAGATACCGGATGTGCGCCGCTATGTCGTCCTTGGTCATTTCGCTTTGCGCCGGGTCGTCGAGATACAGCACCGTATCCCCGACGAGCGCGTTCCACAGCCGGTATACCGTCTCCTGATCGAAGTCTGCCGCGAACACGCGCACGATGGGCAGCGGCGCGTCCGGCACAAGGATGTCCGCGTCGATCACAAGCCGCACCTTACCCTCGGCCTCGTCGGTGTCGAGCGTCAGCCGTTCCGGCACACCGAACGCGCCTCGGTAGTCCATCTTCGGCGCTTCGTCCTGCGCAATCGGCGCATCGAGCGATACCTCCACCCGCGCCATGTCGATCATGCTTGTTTGGTCGCCCTTGTTCACGACGTACTCTATCTCCGGCGTTGGCTGACAGCCGAGCAGTAAAACGGCGGTTAGCAGTAAAATGATGCATTTCTTCATAACTGTTGCTCCTCAATGCGTCTTTCAGAATCAATATAGCAGACAGATGTAAAATATTTGCGTTATATATGCGTTATAAAGTCGGTAAAACTGTAAACAATACAGAGAATTGAAGCGGTGGAAATATAAAAGGGAGAGCATTTTCGCTCTCCCTTTTCGGTTTCCGCTGTTACGCCTTGTCTTGCTTGCTTTCAACGCAATATGCTTCTCTGCGCAGGCATCGGCGCAGAAGCAGTCCGTTTCAGCTTTCCTGTGTTTTCCGGGCGGTTTTCACCGTGCCGCTGCCCGGTCTGTCGTCGCGGCAGCTGTCGATGCTTTCTTGGCGGCGGCCAGCATCAGCTTGATGCGGTTCAGCTGGTTGACCTCGCTTGCGCCGGGGTCGTAATCGACGGCGGCGATGTTCGCCATCGGATAGGCTTTTTTCAGAGACTTGATGACGCCCTTGCCCATGACGTGATTCGGCAGGCATGCAAACGGCTGAATGCAGACAATATTGTAAACGCCCTCGTTCAGCAGCTCGACCATCTCGCCGCAGAGAAACCACCCTTCGCCGTACTGGTTGCCGATGGAAAGGAACGGCTTCGTCGGTTCGGCGATCCGGTCGATCCGCTGCGGGGCGGAAAACCGCTTGCTCCCTTTGAGCGCATCGGTCGCGGGCTTTCGCAGGGCTTCGAGCGCATCGACGCCGACACGGGCGATCACGCTCTCATACCACGCGCGGCCGAGGAACTTGTGCTTATAATCCTTGTCGTAGAGGAACATGGCCAAAAAGTCCATGAAGTCCGGCACGACGGCCTCCGCGCCCTCGCGCTCCAGCAGCTCGACAAGATGGTTGTTCGCCAGCGGCATGAACTTGACAAGGATTTCCCCGACGACGCCGACGCGCGGCTTCTGCACGGTCTCGTCGATCGGGAGCGCGTCAAAGTCCGCAACGATCTTTTTGCACAGCTCGCGGTAGCCGTAATTTTCCCCGGTGCCGAGGATCGATGCCACGATCGCCTTTTCCCATCTGTCATGCAGAGCGTCGGCGGAACCGGGAACCCTTTCATACGGACGCGTGCGGTAAAGGCAGCGCATCAGAACGTCGCCGAGCACAAGCGTCTCCAAGCCCTCCTTCAGCATCGGCAGCGTGACATGGAAGCCCTCGTTGGTCTCCATGCCGTTCGCGTTCAGCGAGATCACGGGGATATAGGACAAGCCCGCCTTGTCGAGCGCGCGGCGAATGAAGCCGACATAATTGCTCGCACGGCAGCAGCCGCCCGTCTGCGTCATCAACAGCGCGAGCTTATGCGTGTCGTACCGACCCGACAGCACGGCCTCCATCATCATGCCGGTCATGATGATCGACGGGTAGCATGCGTCATTGTTGACGTACTGCAGGCCGACATCCACGGCCTTTTTGGTCGCATTGTTCAGCATTTTGAGGTGATAGCCGTACTTGGTGAATACCGGCTCCAGCAGATTGAAATGCACCGGGCTCATCTGCGGTGCAAGGATCGTATAGCCTTCGCCGAACATCCTTTGCGTGAACTGTGTGCGTTCGTAGGCAATCGGCTGCGGCTCCGGCTCGATCCGGCAGCGGCGGCGCATATCCATCGCGGCAAGCAGACTGCGGATGCGGATGCGCGCGGCGCCGAGGTTCGATACCTCGTCGATTTTCAGCACGGTATAGAGCTTATTGCATTTGGACAAGATCTCGTCGATCTGATCGGTCGTGACCGCGTCGAGTCCGCAGCCGAATGAAAAGAGCTGCACAAGCTCCAGATCGTCGCGCTTTGTCACAAACTCCGCCGCCCGGTACAGCCGCGAATGGAACACCCATTGATCGACGACGCGCAGCGGCCGCTGCGGATCCTCCTCCGTGGGCAGACTGTCCTCGGTGAACACGTCGAGCCCGTAGGACGCGATCAGCTCCGGGATGCCGTGGTTGATCTCCGGGTCGATATGGTAGGGGCGTCCCGCAAGCACGATCCCGCGCCGTCCCTCCGCCGTCATTTGCGCTAAAAGTCTTGCACCCTCGGCGCGAATATCAGCCTTGGCCCTGCGCTGCTCTGCCCACGCCGCCCGCGCGGCTTCACGCACTTCGCCGGCGGGAATCTGCCATTGGTCGTGGCAGAAGCGGACGAGCCGATCCTCCGCGATCTTCTCGCTTGTAAACGCGATAAACGGGCGCAGGTATTCCATCTGCCCGGACGTGATCGCCTCCACGTTGTTTTTGAGGTTCTCCGGATAGGAGCAGACGATGGGGCAGTTATAGTGGTTCTCGGCGTCCGGCGTTTCCTGAAACTCATAGAACACGCAGGGGTGGAACACGGTCTTGATCCCGTGGTCGAACAGCCATTGCACATGTCCGTGCGCGAGCTTGGCCGGATAACATTCCGATTCGGACGGGATCGAGTCCATGCCCGCTTCGTAGATCTTCCGGCTCGAAAACGGCGACAGCACGGTGCAGAAGCCGAGCGCCTTAAAGAACGTCGCCCAATACGGGTAGTTTTCGTACATATTCAGCACGCGCGGCAGACCGAGCACGCCGCGCGGCGCTTCGGCCTCGGGCAGCGGCTCATAATCGAAGATGCGGCGGCGCTTATAGGCGAACAGGTTTTCGCCGGGGCGCGCGCAGGTGTTCGTCTTGATCTTCTTTTCGCAGCGGTTGCCGGACACATACCGCCCGCCGCCCGCGAACGTGTTGACCGTGAGCATGCAGTTGTTTTCGCACCCGCCGCAGCGCACGGCCTTGGTCGTGTAGGAAAGCGTGCGAACCGCATCTGCGCCGAGCATGGCGGAGCCTTCGCCCGCGTCATTTTCCCGTGCGATCAGCGCCGCGCCGAACGCGCCCATGATGCCCGCGATATCTGGGCAGACGACCTCGGTTTGCGCGATCCGTTCAAACGCACGCAGCACAGCCTCGTTATAGAACGTGCCGCCCTGCACGACAATGTGCTGCCCAAGCTGCTTCGCATTTGCGAGCTTGATGACCTTGAACAGCGCGTTTTTGATGACGGAATACGCCAGTCCCGCCGAAATGTCGGATACCGGCGCGCCCTCCTTCTGCGCCTGCTTGACGTTGGAATTCATGAACACCGTGCAGCGCGTGCCGAGGTCGATCGGCGCGGACGCAAACAGGGCTTCCTTGGCAAACGCTTCTGCGGTATAGCCGAGTGAGGCCGCAAAGTTCTCGATGAACGAGCCGCAGCCGGACGAGCAGGCTTCGTTGAGCATGACCGTATCGACGGTCCGGTTTTTCAGCTTGATGCACTTCATGTCCTGCCCGCCGATGTCCAGCACGCAGTCCACCGCGGGGTCAAAGAAGGCCGCCGCCGTGCAGTGGGCGATGGTCTCCACCTCGCCCTCGTCGAGGGCGAAGGCGGACTTTAATAAGCTCTCGCCGTAGCCGGTGGAGCAGGAGCGCACGATGCGCACGCCCTCCGGCAGCAGGCCTTTGAGCTCTCCGACCGCGCGGATGGCCGTCGCGAGCGGGCTGCCGTTATTGTTGTCATAGAATGAATAGAGAAGCTCACCGTCCTCTCCGACAAG
>CAMHJE010000016.1:0-25112 GCA_946185305.1 uncultured Clostridia bacterium
TTTTTTATTTTTCCCTTTGCTATACTGTATATAAAGAGACAACCTCGTCAAAACAAGGAGGAGAAGAACATGGCAAAAACGCAAAGGGTCAAAAAGCCGCATCCCGTGCGGCACAGTCTGCTGTTGGTGCTGACGGCGCTGCTGACGGCGGTATTCCTTGCCGCAAGCGTATCGTGGAGCATCTTCGGCGGCATCGTTGAAACGCTGATCGGCGGCGCAACGCCGGTCACAACGGCGGAGCAGCAGGCAGCGGTACGGGACAGCGCCCGCGCAGTCGCGGACGAGGTGCAGCGCGAGGGCATGGTGCTGCTGCAAAACCGCGACGCCGTTCTGCCACTTTCCAATACAGTCAAAAAGGTCAATGTATTCGGCTGGGCGAGCATCGCGTGGCTCGGCGGCGGCAGCGGCTCCGGCGGCGTATCGAGCGTTGAAACCGACCTTTTGAAAGCCCTTGCCGATTACGGTGTCGAAACGAATACCGCGCTCACGGACATGTACCGCAATTTCCAAAGCGGGCGCGAATATACGCGCACCCTCAGCGCGTATCCGGAGCAGAGCGGACGGCTGTATGAGCCGAGCGTATCGGACAAGAATTACTATTCCGATGCCCTTCTTTCGGACGCTGAGGCGTTCTCCGATACGGCGTTTGTCGTGATCGGGCGGCTTGCGGGCGAATCGAACGACGCCACCAAGCAGCAATACAAGCGCACGACGGCAGGCGGCGACATCGTTGTGGACGACGCTCGCACGATGCTCGATCTCTCGACCGAAGAAATCGAGCTGTTGACCTATGTGGGTGCGCAGTACGGCAACGTCGTTGTGTTGATCAACAGCACAAACGTCATGGTGCTCGGTCCGCTCGAAACGATTCCGGGTATCGATGCGGTCGTGCTCGCGGGACTGACCGGCCAGTATGCGGCAGAGGTCATTCCCGCCGTGCTGTGGGGCGAGGTCTCCCCCTCCGGCCGCACCGCCGATACGTTTGCCTACGATCTTTCCACCGCCGCGACCTATGCGACCGCGGGACTGGAGGGCGTCGGTCGCTACACCGGTGCGGACGGGCTTTACCCGATGCTGGACGGCATTACGAACGGCAACCTCGATTCCCCCGCCGCCTACACGCAAGTCAGTTATCTCGACTATATCGAGAATATCTACGTCGGCTACCGCTGGTATGAAACCGCAGATGCCGAGGGCTATTGGGACGGCGTGCAAAACGAATACGGTGCGGACTACGACGGCGTCGTGCAATACCCGTTCGGCTATGGCCTGAGCTACACGGATTTTTCCTGGGAAGTCGTCAATGCCCCCGAAACGGCGCTGACCGAAAACGGCACGGTCGCCGCCACAGTCAAGGTGACGAACACCGGCAGCGTCGCAGGCAAGGACGTTGTGGAGCTGTACTATACCGCGCCGTACACCAAGGGCGGCATCGAAAAAAGCGCTGTGGAGCTTGCGGCGTTTGAAAAGACGAAGCTGCTGCAGCCGGGCGAAAGCGAAGAATTGACACTCACCTTTGCCGTGCGCGATATGGCAAGCTATGATGGCTACGACAAGAACGGCAATGGCTTTGCGGGCTATGAGCTGGATCCCGGTACTTACATCGTTTCGCTGCGGCGCGACGCGCACACGGTCGTCGAAGCGTTCGATCTGACCCTTGCCGAAAACGTACAGTACCCGACCGACGCGGTCACGGGCGCGAAGGTATCGAATAAGTTCACCGGTGCGGACGCCATCGACGGCGTGCCGCTGGACGGCGAGGGCACCGAAAACATCACCTACCTTTCCCGTGCGGACTTTGCCGGGACGTTCCCCAAGGCCGCCACGCCGTCCCGCCCGATGGCAGACAGCCTGAAGGCGCTGAACCTCTACACCGCGGACATGGCGGATGCTGCCATCGACCCAAGCGACAAGCCGATCACAACCGGCGCAAGGAACGGACTGGCTTTGGAGGAAAACGGTCTGACGACGGCGCTTGGCTATCGGCTCGGCAGCGATTATGACGCACCCGAATGGGATGCGCTGCTCGATCAGCTTTCCATTGCGGAAATGACCAAGCTGTTCACCGGCGCATACAGCGGGATCGCCGTACCGGAGAGCGCTGGAATGCTGCGCGGCAAGGATGCGGACGGCCCTTCGCAGATCGGCGGCTTTACCGGCATGGGCGCGGGAACGGGCTTCCCGTCGAGCAGCACGCTCACGCAGACGTGGAATAAGGAATTGGCACATCGGGTCGGGCTTGCCATCGGCCGCGAAGCCCTGCAAAGCGGCTATACCGGCTGGTACGCACCCGCAACGAACCTGCACCGCAGTCCGTTCAACGGCAGAAACTATGAATACTATTCCGAGGACGGTTTCCTGTCCGGCGAGATCTGCGGCAATACCGTCATGGGTGCGAACGAAGCGGGCGTGTATACCTACGTCAAGCACTTCGTCTGCAACGACGGCGAGGCGGGCATCTACCGCGACTCGGTCTATATCTGGATGCCGGAGCAGGCGCTGCGTGAAATCTATCTGCAGCCGTTCCAAATGCTCGTCGAGCAGTACGACGCGGTCGGATTCATGTCGAGCTACAACCGCATCGGCGCGGTTTGGGCCGGCGGCAGCAAGGCGCTGCTTACGGGCGTGCTGCGCAATGAATGGGATTTTAGGGGCGCGGTCATTACGGACTATGCTGACCACCACCAATTCATGAACGGCGATCAGGCGCTGCGGGCAGGCGGCAGCCTTTGGATGAGCGGCGCCACGGGCGGCAGCTTTGCCTTTGAGACCTCCTCCGCTACGTTCCAAAACGCGCTGCGCCGCGCGGTCAAGGAAACGCTGTACATGATGCTGCATGTGCGTGCCGTCAACCGCGACTATGCGAACGGCGATGCGACGCTTCTCCGTCCGCAGTTCCGCACCGGCATGAACCTCGGCTTTGTCGAGCCGCTGTTCATTGCGCTCGCCGTCGTCTTTGCCCTTCTTGCGCTATGGTGCATCGTCCTTTTGGTGCGCGACCGGAAGCTGAAAAAAGCGGCGCGGCATTGAAAGGCTGACCGGCAGAAGATATCCAAATCCGAAGTATTATTTTGGGCCTGCGTCTCCATTTGATAACAGCTGAATAAACCGGACAATGAAATCGGAGAGAGTCGCCTTGCTCTCCGATTCTTTTTTACGTTCACCGCGAAGTCCGAAACGGTTTGTCTTTTTTCGACGCATTGCGCTCAGCTTTTTCTTGCTTCAAAAACCGCGCGACAAAGTCTTCGGGAACGAACGCCGGATAACACTGAGCAGAAAACGCGTAAGAGAAAACGCTTTTGGGCAGGTCATATTTGAATCTACTGTGTACAAGACGGACAGTTCATACGGGAATGGCATAGCGGAACGTGTCTGCCAACTTGCCGGCTTGGACAGACAAAAAAAGGCGCAGCTGCAAAGCCGCGCCGATCCGTTATATGGCTTCAAATATGTTGTTGCGTTCTCTTTTTTATGTCGATCCACTTGATAAATATTGCCGTACACGTTCCGACCAGCGCAAACGCAATCAGCATCGCAAGGTATTCCGCGAACACAAGCACAGCCGATTTGTCGTAATCGAAAAACGCAAACGGCGAACGGAAAAACATATAATCCGTGATGCCGCTTTTGATAAACAGCCAAAGGCCGACGCCCGCAATAACGGTGCAGAGGATTGCAAGGGTCGTTTTGACCGTCTTGTTCCACGTCGCCGTCATGGTCGGAAGATGCAGGCCGAGATGCACGCCCATCAGCACGAACGACCAATAGGACATGGCAAGGTGGAACTGCCGCGCAAACGATACGGGCAACATCCCGTAAAGGAACGGCGCCGCGTGCGCGCTCATCGCCATGCCGCACAGCGCCGTCAGCGCGATCGCCGCAAGCAGCAGCGTGTTGATCGCGGTCGTGACGATCCGGTAAGCGTTGTATTTGCCTTTGAACAGCGCGGCGTACCACTTGCGGTTTAAGAGATGGTGCAGGATCAGCACGGCGGTCATGCCGATGCCGAACCATTCGTGCAGCACCTCGCCCGTCACCTGATACGCCATCAGGCACAGAAGAAGGACGGTCATGCATACGTCCACGATCATTTTGATGGTTTTCGTCCGTTTTGCCTGCATTAGCGTCCTCCGTTTGCTTATTTCAGTCCGTTGATCCAGTTTTTAAGGTCGCTTTCCGATACACTGCCCGAAAAGCGCTTGCCGTCGAGCCAGCTGCCGCCGTTGGCGTGCTCTGCAAGGTTTTTGCCGCTTCTGCCAAGGCCGGAGCTTGCGGACGTGCAGAACGGGATCATCACGGCGCTGCCGAAGTCATAGCTTTCGACGAACGTATCGAGAATGCGCGGCTCCTCGCCCCACCAGATTGGATAGCCGACGTAGATGCGCTCGTAACCCGTAAGGTCGAGCGTTTCGCTTGCAATCGCGGGGCGAACCGAAGAATCGTTCTGTTCCTTGGTCGTGCGGCTGTTGGAATCGTGCCAGTTCAGATCCGCATCGGAATACGGCTCGGCGGCAAGGATTTCGTAAAGGTCCGCGTCCTCGATCGCGGCGATCTTTTCGGCTACGCCCTTGGTCGTGCCGGTTGCGGAAAATACGACGACGAGAACGGTCTTATGCGGTGCCGGTCTTTCGGTCGGCTCCGCGGTCGGCGCTTCGGTCTGCTCGGCAGGCGCCGCGGGCTGTTCGGATTCCGGCGCTGCTGTCGGTTCGGGTTCCGGCGCCGCAGTCGGTTCCGCCGCAGGCGCTTCGGTCACAGCAGCTTTCGGCGGCTCGTTCGTCACGGCTGCCGCCGTCGGCTGTTCCTGTGCGGCGGGCGTGCCGCACGCGAAGAGATTCATCGCCAATACGGCGATCAGAAGCAATAAAACGGTCTTTTTCATGAAAAGCTCCTTAGCTCAGTTGGTTGTAATCCTCTGCCGCCACCGGTTCGCACCATTCGGTGCTTGCCTGTTCCCCCGCGACCTCAATCGCCAGATGGGAAAACCATTCGCCCGGCGCGGCGCCGTGCCAATGCTTGACTTCGGCGGGAATGTTGATCACCGTTCCCGGCGTCATCTCGACGGGTGCCTTGCCCCATGCCTGATAATACCCTCTGCCGCCGACGCAGATCAGCATCTGACCGCCGCCGCTTTTGGCATGATGGATGTGCCAGTTGTTGCGGCAGCCCGGTTCGAACGTGACGTTGAACACCGGCACCTGCTCGGTCGAAACCGGCGCAAGATAGCTTTGCCCGACAAAGAATCTGCCGTACGGGTTCGGTTCGCCGATCGGGAAGCAGATCGTGTTCTGATACCGGTCGCGCTCCGTCAGCGCGGGCGTTTCCTCGTTCCACACCTCTTTGGCGAGGCGGAACACCGCCCAGCCCTTCGGCCAGCCGACGTACATCGTCGCATGGGTGATGATCGCGGCGATCTCCTCCTTCGTCACGCCGTGCGCCTTCGCGTTTTGCAAATGATAGGTCAGCGACGAATCCGTGATGCCCGACGCCATCAGAGACACGACCGTGACGATGCACTTCGTTTTCACGTCAATCGCTTCGTCGTTCCAGACCTCGCCGAACAGCACATCGTCGTTGAGATGCGCAAACATCGGCGCAAAGGCGCCGAGCTGATTCCGTCCTGCCGTCTGTACGATTTTTTCGCTCATATTCAAAATCCTCCGTTTATTTCCGCAAAAAATGTTCATCCGATTGCGGCGCGTCCATCGAGGTAAAACGTTTCGCCTCCATGTGCAGGTCGTATTTTTCCCGCAAGGCTGCAAGTCGCGCCATCATCGGGCTTTGGTGATGCGCGTCGATCGCCGCCTGATCTTCCCACGAATCGATCAAAAGCACCGTTTCGGGATCGTCCGTCGGAACGAAGTATCGGTACATTAGATTGCCCTTTTCGGCGCGGATCGCATCCGCAATGCCGCTTCGTTCCATCTCCTCGGCAAACGCCCGCGCGCTGCCGTTTTTGCCGTGGTAATATAAATTGACCGTGATGCTCATTTCTCTGTTCTCCCTTCTACCAGCAGCCCGCAAATGCAGGTATGGGTGATTTCATAAACGGATTGATAGGTGTACTGTACGCCCGCGTCGCGCATCGCGGCGCGCTGCTTTTCGGTCACCGCCGTGTAAGGATAGACGCCGAACAGAAACGGGAAGAACACATAGATGAACCGCTCGACGCCGTTTTCGTCGAGTTCTGGGCAGAACTTTTCGAGAATCCGGCGCACATTGGCAAGCGATTTGCCGTAAGCAGTCTTGAACGAGGTCAGGCGCTCCTGCCGGCTGTTCGCCTCCATGTCGAAATTGTTCATCGAAAGGAGTTTCAAAAGCTGCATCCGTTTTTCGAGCGAGCGTGCAAGCTTGTCTGCGAGCTGTTCCCTCGTCAACGTTTCATTCTCCGACAGGATCGCTTCAAGATCCGCGTTCCAGCGGTCGTATTCGCGTTCAAACAAAGCAAGAAAGATTTCCTCCTTCGTCTCGAAATAGTTGTAGATCGTCGGGCGCGAAAACGGCACTGCGTTTCCGATCTCCTTGAGCGTAATATCCTTGAAGCTCATCGACTGATAGAGCGTTTCGCAGGCATTGATGATCGTCTCGCGCCGCTGCGCGACCGTTTCCGGCGTTCCCTTGACCATGCTCGGTTACCTCTTTTCCTCCCGCATATCGTTGACATCGTGTCAGCAGTGGCAGTATAACACGGTGTTGACATTGTGTCAATATAGAAATCGAGTATCTTCCAGTATTTCTCTGCAACTGCGAGGCAGAAAAGCCGAGGGCAGTTCTCAGTTTTCTCCTTTTTGTATTTCGTTTATTTGTTAGACAGCTTCTCCTACAGTACGGTGACTTTATCCGGGTCGTATTATTCAGTATCTTGCAAAAGCCGTTCTTGTCTTCGTCGCTGTCGATATCGAGCTTGCCGGTGCGGAGGTTATCGCTGCCGCTCAAAAGTGTCACAACCGCCATCGGTGCCGTGGTGTTTCCGCTGTTGACGTAACAGAACCATTTTGTGCGCACAGAACGTGAGCGATCCGGTATACCGCCGAATCGCTCGCTTCTGTTTTGGCATCAAGTTAATTCAATTCATCACCTTTTTCGGAGGAAGCACGCCGTGCCGTTCTTCCGCTTTTTCCGAGATTAATGTTTGCATTATGCCGCTTTCTTCTTTCTTGCGGTGACGACCCACAGCACCGCGCCGAGCACGGTCAACGCGCCGAATCCGCCCGCTGCAATGCGAAGCGCGATCTGCCAGGTCGGCGTGACGGCAATAACCGTCGCGTTGCCGATGTTCATGGCATTGGAGCGCGTGACCGCGTAAACCGTGCGCTTGAGCGCAAGATGTACGGCGTTCGTAATGGCAGGGTCGTTCTCGCTGCCATCCAGCGTCCCCATATTGCCCTTCTGTCCGCACCAAATGTCCTGTCCGGCAAGGAGACCGAGTCGGTAATCCATCCACTTCGCGTTCATCGCCATATCGGTAATCGTAACGCCCTTGAAGCCCCATTCGTCGCGGAGCACATCGGTCATCAGCCCGCGATGCGCCGCCGACCAAACGACGCCGAGACGGTTAAAGCTCGTCATGACGCCGGTCGCGCCCGCACGAATGCCGCCCTCGAAAGCTTCCAGGTAGATCTCACGGATGCTCTGCTCGTTTGCCCATGTCGAGACGCCGTAGCGGCCCTCCTCCTGGTCGTTCAGTGCAAAGTGCTTGATGCACGGCACAATGCCGCGATCCATCATGCCTCGCACTTCAGCAGCACAAGCCTCGCCGGCCAGCCAGCCGTCCTCGGAGAAATACTCGTTATGGCGGCCAAGATACTGTGTACGATGCGTATTGCAGCCCGGCGCATAGATCATGCAAACCGATGCCGCATCCTTGCCGGAGCTTGCGCGCATCATATCCTCGCCGATGCACTTGCCGACCTCGGTGATCAGCTTGCGGTTGAATGTCGCGGCCATCACATCCTCCGAGGTAAACGGCATACCGCCGTTACCGCCCATCAGACTCTTGGTGTAACCCGTCGGGCCGTCGCTTGCGGAGGTCGCAGGAAGGTTAATCGCAGGCTGTGCCTTTGTATTATATGCAGCGTTGTACACTGTGTCGAGCTGATCGGCATATGTGATTTGCGACACAAGCGCGTCCCACGCCGGATCATCGTCATCCGTTTCCACAAAGTTGATCGCCTTTAAGTCTCCTATCTGCCCCGACGGCGCAACGTCGGTCACGCTTTCCCAATACGCCGCCTTCATTTTTTCGGCGATCGCTGCGCGGCCTTCTTCTTCATGTGTCAATCCATCCGCCCACATTGCGTCGGTCACACGAAGCACAACGGTCGCTTTCGGATATGTACCCTCCCAGTCCGCACGGGTCAGATAGGTGATCTGCTGATCCTCTGCGCCGTCGTACTTGTTCAGGTCCGCATTATCGAACCGGTTCGTAATCGGGTTGCCGGTGTACGGCGAAACGGCGTAAGTCGTCGTATCGAGCGCATCCAGCGTCCACTTGGCGGTAAGACTTGCGTCACCCGGAGCGTCCATGCGGGTTGCGTCCGCGCCCTTGGCGGCAAGGATGTTGTTGACCGCATTATGCGCATCGGTGCCGACGGTGAAGTAATAGTCGCCCGCATCCATGATGTAGGTTTTCGCGTTATTCGCGTCATAGCTGGTCAGATCGTCCTTTTGGATCTCGATCGCAAAGTGTTCGGTCTCTCCCGCCTTGATCGCCTTCTTATCGAAGCCGCAGATCTCGACCGCCGCCTTTTCGACGCCGTTTGCCTTGTCATATTCGGTATACGGAGACTGGAAATAGATCTGCACGGTGTGCAATCCGTCCCTGTCGCCGATGTTTTTCACATCGACCTCGGCGGTAAACGTGCTGCCGTTGTCAGTCAGTTTGAAGTTGGAATAGGCAAAGGTCGTATAGCTTAAGCCCGCGCCGAACGGGAACGCGACCGCATCGTCGTATCGGAAATCGCCTGCGTTGCCCTGATTCAGCACATAATCCTCATACCGCGTTTCAAAGTAGCGATAGCCGACATAGATGCCCTCTTGGTACACATCGTAATTACGGTTGCATTTTTCGATGCCTGCAGCGGAGTTGTTCTGCGCGAATTCCAAGCCAAGCTCATCGGCATTCGTATAGGGGTAGGCGTCGTAGTTGACCATTGCCGGCTGTGCGTGGTTGTCCTTCAGGAACGTATCGACAATGCGGCCAGACGGGTTGACTTTGCCTGCCAAAATGTCCGCGATCGCCGGGATGCCGTTGCCCCCGACGTTGCCGACCCACAGCACCGCGTCGATGTCGTAAGCATCCAGAAAATCAAGCTGCAGCGTGGAGGACGAGTTCAGCAGCACGACGATGCGTTTGAACGTGCCGTTCGCCTTCAGCGCCTTCAGATTTTCCAAAAGCTCCGTTTCCTCTTTGCAGAGCCGCAGATAGTCGCCGCCGGTCATATACGGTTCAAGCGCAGGCAGCGCATTCGGCAAATCGGCGCCTTCGCCGGATGAGCGTGACAGCACCACGAGCGCACAGTCGCCATAATCGGCAAATGTCTTTTGCAGTGCCGCCGAATACTTATCCCACGGGACCTCATTGATGCGGTACTGATCGGGACTGCCGCCGGACAGCTTCGCGTTTTCGCGCTTATACCCGGACGTCTTATAGAACTTCCATAAATCGCTGTTCACACAGCCCTTTTGAAAGCTGTTTTCCAAAGCGCCGTAAAGACTGACCGCGTCGCCGTTTGTCATACTGGCCGAGCCGGTGCCGACGAACACCGGGTCCGCAGCAGACTGTGAAAACAAGGAAAACGTCGTGTCTGCGGGCAGCGGCAGCGTGTTGTTGCGGTTCAGCAGCAGCGCCGCGCCCTCGGCTTCGAGTTCATAGCAGACGGCATTGTCCTGTGCCACAAGGTCAGCTTCATTCTCGTAATCCGTCCAGTAGAAGATCGTCGAATCCTCGCCCGGAATGATCTTTTGCGTCTCTGCGCCGAGCGCCGCATTGATCATGGTTGCGTAATAGTTCGTAACCGGGATTGCTGCGATCAGGATTGCCGTCAGAACCGCCAAAATGACGGTGATGAGCTTCCAAGGGTTGCGCTGTTTCATATCCTACCTCCGCATATTCGTTCTCCTTACTTTATCGTGACAACGCACCAAATACAAGAAACGCCGCACAGCCTTATGCTGAAGCGGCATAGTTTCGTTCGGAATACGCTATTCTGTCGGCAGAAGCACCGTCAGAAAATACATATTGCCATGCTGCTCGATCTGTACGCTCCCGCCCAGGCTTTCCGCAATGTAACGCATGCTTTTCAGACCGTACCCGTGGCGCTTCCTGTCCGCCTTGGAAGTGCCGTTCGTCACGGCAACGGACGGGTCGAAGTAGTTGGAAACCTCGATGCGTATGTTTTCGTCCTGCTTTGCGATGCCGACGGAGATCACGCGCTCCTCCTCGGGTAGCGATGCCGTTGCCTCCATTGCATTTTCCAGCGCATTGTCCAATAAAGAATACAGCTTCGACGGCTCCACGAACCGCACGGCAGTTCCGTCGCAGACGTAGGACAGCGCGATCCCCTTCTGTGTACAGACGATCTGCTTCTGGCAAAGTACAGTATCCACGATCTCGCTGCCCGTGCGGATCGTTCCGTCGTAAAGCGCCATCGCTTCGGAAACGGTGGTTAGCTCCTCATCGGTCAATTTCTCCTGCAGATCGCCGAGGTGACGCTTCAAGTCATGGAACCGCATATTGATCAGCTCGATCGTGTCGCGCATTTCGGTATAGCGCTTACGCTCCTGCTGCAAAAGCTGTTCGTTGATTTCCAGATCCGTTTCGGCGCGTTTGCGGGACATCAGACCGCTTCGGATCGCAATCAGCAGCAGGTATACCAACAGCATCAAAGCGCGAACGCAGACAAGCAAGGCGCTGTCATTCGGCTGCAGCGTGCGGATAAACGGCTGCACCACGCAGCGCAGCAGCAGCGTAACGCCCGTCAGCATCCCAACCGAAGCAGGATTCAGCGGGAGACTGCGTTCCTTGTCGCCTCGCTCGAACAGCCACGCAATGAACAGCAGCAGAATAATCTGTATGGCAGCATAGATGATCCAGTCCCGCACCCCGATCAAGCCGTCGGAGAAGAAGCTGATCGTCTGCGTATCGTCCTTCCCGAACAGGTTCAGCAGAAATTGATAGGCGTTTCCCGAAAAGTTCTTGGTCATCAATATGCCCGAAAACCACAGCAGATATTGCTTTGGCGCTCCGCGATAGAGAACCGGCAGCGCAAGCAATTGAACGACGCTGAACAGGATTTCGATCAGCACACGCATTCCGAGTGTATCGTTGCCGGCACGCAGAAGCGCCAGGGGCACACACAGCACCGCCTGTCCCAATACAAGCAGAGGAAGCCGCCACCCAAAGCCGTTGCGCTTTGGGGCTTTGCGGCACAGTATCAGCAGATAAAGCACAAACGGGATCGTATCGAGCAGCAGGATCATCAGCTGCATGAGCGTCTCTTGCTTCATACCACTTCACCCCCGTCCGTGCCGCAAACCGATTCATATTGTCTGCGTACCGCTGCCAGCCTCGGCCCGCTGATCCGCAATCGCTCGCCGCCTATCAACAGCTCATTGTTGTACAACACTGCAGCGTGCAGAAGATTGACGACATAGCAGCTGTTCGTGCGGCAGAACTCCTTTGGCAATTCCTTTTCGCAATCCGACAGTCTCGCCCTGCGGTGAACAAGACCGTCCGTCGTGTGGTAAATGATCTCGTGTTCATCGGATTCCAAATACAGAATATCGTCCGTGCAGAGGCGCTGCATGACGCCGCGCCCATGGATGCGGATATAGGTCCGTCGGTCCGGCAGCCGGCCGACAGCACGCATAAACTTTAAGGCAAAGTCGGCATAGGAAACAGGCTTTACGATATAATCCATCGCGCCGACCTCATATCCCTGCAGGGCATAGGAGGCCAGACTTGTAATGAAAACGATTTGCACATTTTTATCGCGCTCGCGCAGGATACGTGCCGCATCCATGCCGCTCATACCCGGCATACGAATATCCAGCAGCACAAGATCAAATGCCCTTTCGCACGCCAAAAACGATACCGCATCCGCAAAGAAGAATAGGCGCACCCAATACCGCATCTCCTCGCTGAACCGCTGCAGATACGCATTCATAATACTCCGATTTTTCTGTTCGTCCTCGACGACGGCGCAAAAAAGCATGTCCAAGCCCTCAATATGTATTATATCAGATACTAATCCGGCTTTCAACCGTTCCCATTACAATCCGCGCCTTTGCCGAGCATCTGAAATGCGGCAAAGGACAAGACGAACACCCGAATGAATCGGACGTTCGTCTTGTATGTACAGATAATATTCGCTCTCTTATCGAATGCTGTCGGTGAAGCGCAAAAAGGCGGCTTTGCCTTCCGGCGTGCGCTTATAGACGCCCGCGTGCTCCAGCACCTTGGCAAAGACCTTGCCGGTTTCGAGCTTGACAATGGCAAGCGCGTTTTCGGGCGTGAAATCGTATTGGCTTTTCAGCGCATTGGCCCATTCGGCATGAATGCCCTCGACCGTTTCGCCTTTGCCAAGCGTTTCGGCCACCTCGGACAACTCGGTCTTTAACCGCGCGGGCAGCACCGCAAGACCCATGACCTCGATCAAGCCGATGTTCTCCTTTTTGATGTGGTGCAGTTCCGCATGCGGATGGTACAGGCCCAACGGATGCTCCGGCGTGGTGAGATTGTTGCGCAGCACAAGATCGAGCTCGAACGCTTCGCCGCGCCGCCGCGCAATCGGGGTGATCGTGTTATGCGGGACGCCGTCGGTCTCGGCAAGGATCGTGGCGGCCTCGTCCGTATAGCCGCGCCATGCGGCAAGGATCTTATCCGCAAGGTCGATCAGCCGCGCCGGATTATCGGCAGTAATGCGAATCACGCTCATCGGCCACTTGACGATGCCGGCCTTGATATCCTCGAAGCCGGGGAATGATAATTCGGTTTCGACCGGCGCCTTCGCCATGGCGAACGTATAATGTCCGCCCTGAAAATGATCGTGCGCGAGGATCGATCCGCCGACAATCGGCAGATCGGCGTTCGAGCCGACGAAGTAATGCGGGAACTGCCCGACAAAATCAAGCAGTTTGGCAAAGCACGCGCGGTCAATCTTCATCGGCGTATGCTCGCGGTTGAAGCAGATGCAATGCTCGTTGTAATAGACATACGGGCTGTACTGCAAAAACCATGGGCTGCCGTTGATCGTGATCGGCACGACGCGGTGGTTCTGCCGCGCAGGATGGTTCAGCCGCCCCGCATAGCCCTCATTTTCGATGCAAAGCTGACAGCGCGGATAGCTCGACGCGGGCAGGAACTTTGCGGCGGCAATCGCCTTGGGGTCTTTCTCCGGCTTGGAAAGGTTGATCGTGATATCCAGCTCGCCGTATTCGGTTTCGGCCTTCCAGCGCACATCCTTGGCGATGCGGTCGCGGCGGATATAGTTGGTGTCGCAGCTGAATTGATAATACCAATCGGTCGCCTCGCGCGGCGATTTTTGATACAGTGCCGTAAAGGTGTCCTGCACCTCTTTCGGCCGTGGCGTGAGCCGTCCCATTACCGCGGTGTCCAACAGATCGCGGTAGACGACGGAGTTTTCCGCGATCACGCCGCGATTGTAAGCGTCGAGCGTCAGCGCGTCAAGCGTCTCCCAAAGCTGCGCGTCCTCCTTTACATCCACGTCGGGCAGAGCGTCACATCGCAAAGTTTCCAAAACCGCGTTGGTCGCCCAGACGCGCTCGGATTCGTCGATCAGGTGCTTTTCTACGGCATAGTCGATCAAATGCAGGATAGCGTTCATAGATTCACCTCTTATCGTTATTGACAGCGGTTCGTTTTCGCTGTCTTTGGTTCTGTCTCAGTATAGCAGAAAATGCGGACAATGAAAAGAGCAAAGCAGAAGGAAAATGCTTTCCTTCCTACGCCGCAAAACAGCCGGAGCGTCTTGCCCCGGCTGTTGTCATGTGTATGCGGTTTTACGGCTGCTTGCCGATATAGGCAAGGATGCCGCCGTCTACGTACAGCACCTGGCCGTTGACGAAGTTGGACGCGTCGGACGCGAGGAACAGCGCGGGCCCCATGAGGTCCTCGGTCTTGCCCCAGCGGGCGGCCGGCGTCTTGGCGATAATGAACTGGTCAAACGGATGGCGGCTGCCGTCTGGCTGGCGCTCGCGCAGCGGCGCGGTCTGCGGGGTTTCGATGTAGCCCGGCCCGATGCCGTTGCACTGAATGTTGTACTCGCCGTACTCGGAGCAGATGTTGCGGGTCAGCATCTTAAGGCCGCCCTTCGCCGCGGCGTAGGCCGAAACGGTCTCGCGGCCGAGCTCGCTCATCATCGAGCAGATATTGATGATCTTGCCATGACCCTTTTTGATCATGCTCGGGATAACGGCCTTGGAGCAGATGAACGGCGCGTTCAGGTCGACATCGACGACCTTACGGAAGTCCTCCGCGCTCATTTCGATCATCGGGATGCGCTTGATGATACCGGCGTTGTTCACGAGAATGTCGATCGTGCCGACCTCCTCCTCGATCTGCTTGACGAGCTTCTGCACCGCCGCTTCGTCGGTCACGTCGCAAAGGTAGCCATGTGCGTCGATGCCCGCCGCCTTATACGCGGCCAGACCGCTTTCGAGATGCGCGGGGGTGAGATCGTTGAACACGATCTTTGCACCGGCGGACGCCAGCGCGGTCGCAATCGCAAAGCCGATGCCGTAGCTTGCGCCGGTCACCCATGCCACTTTGCCTTTCAAAGAAAACTGCTTCATATCAAACATGGTTTCATCCTCCTGCATTTATCGTTGTACGCGGCCCGTACCGTCGCCGCCCATAAGTTTTTCCACATCGTCCGTGCCGACGCGGTTGAAGTCGCCGATGATGCTGTGCTTCAAGCAGCTTGCCGCTACCGCAAATTCGAGCGCGGTCTGCCGATCCTCGTAATGCGTCAGGCCGTAGAGCAGGCCGCCCGCAAAGCTGTCGCCGCCGCCGACGCGATCCACGATATCGTTGATCATATACCGCTTGGATTCATAGAAGCGCTCGCGGTCATTGAGGCACGCCGCCCAACCGTTGGAGTCGGCGCTCTTGCTTTCACGCAGGGTGATCGCGATCATCTTCATGTCCGGATACGCCGCAAGCACCTTGTCGCCGAGCGCCTTATACTTGGCGCGGTCAAGCGAACCGGATTCCACGACCACATCGGTCGTGATGCCGAGAGACTTCTGCACGTCCTCTTCGTTGGCAATCGCCACGTCCACATACTTTGCCAGCTCGCCCATCACCTCGGCTGCCTTCTTGCCGTACTTCCACAGGTTCTTGCGGAAGTTCAGATCGCAGGACACGGTGATGCCGCGCTTCTTGGCTTCCTTGACGGATTCGAGCGACAGCAGCATGGCGCTCTCGGAAATCGCGGGCGTGATGCCGGTGATATGGAACCAGCCGATGCCCTCGAACGCCTTGTCCCAGTCGATATCGCCGGGCTTTGCGAGCGCGATGGCAGAGTATTCGCGGTCATACACGACCTTGGATGGCAGCTGATTCGCGCCGCCTTCGAGATAGTAGATGCCGAGCCGGCCCTTGTCGGTGCGCACAATGCGCTTGGTATCGACGCCGAACTTGCGCAGCTCCTTGACGCACTCGTCGGCAATCGCGTTCTTGGGCAGCAGCGTCAGGAATGACACGTCCTGTCCGTAATTGGCGAGCGACACGGCGACGTTCGCTTCACCGCCGCCGAACGTAGCTTCGAGCATCGGGCTTTGGAAAAACCGTTCCTGTCCCGGCGCCTTCAACCGGAGCATGATTTCACCGAATGTTAAAAACTGCATAGCTTCCTCCGTGATTCAGTTGCGGGTCGCATCGACCGCTTCGCGGGCGGCGCGGCACAGTGCGGTGATCTTTTCATAGTTGTGCGCGGTGATATCCGCCTTGGGGCAGACCCAGCTGCCGCCGACTGCATGAACGACCGGCGAAGACGCAAACTCCGCAAGGTTGCTCTGGCCGACGCCGCCGGTCGGGATGAACTTGACGCCGCCGAACGGCCCCGCCAGCGACTTTAACGCAGTCAGTCCGCCGTAGACGTTTGCCGGGAAGAACTTGATGACCTTGATATCGTGCTTTAAGGCGCACATGATCTCGGTCGGGGTGACGCAGCCGGGCGTAACGGGGATGCTGTTTTCGCAGCACCACGAAACGACCTCCTCGTCATAACCGGGCGCGACGATGAACTTTGCGCCGCAGGCCACGGCCTTTTTGCATTGCTCGAGCGTCACGACCGTACCGGCGCCGACGAGCATATCCGGCACTTCCTTTGCGACCTTTTCGATGGAATCCGCCGCCGCCGCGGTGCGGAACGTGATCTCCATCACGTCGATGCCGCCCGCCAGCATGGCCTTGGCGGTGTCCACAGCGTCCTCGGCGTTTTCCAGTACGACGACCGGCACAACGCCGCAGGCTCTCATTCTTGCCAACACATCCATAGCACAGTCCTCCTTACCGCAGTTCGGTGGGTTTCAGATTATCCATATCGTCGAACGCCTGGTTCTCGCCGCCCATCGCCCAGATGAACGTATAGTTGGACGTGCCGCAGCCGGAATGGATCGACCACGACGGCGAGATCACCGCGTCGAAGTTCTGCATGACGATGGAGCGGGTCTCCTTCGGCGTGCCCATGAAGTGCATGACGATATTGTCCTCCGGGATATTGAAGTAGGTATAGACCTCCATGCGGCGCTCATGCGTGTGGCACGGCATCGTGTTCCAGACGCTGCCCACATCGAGCTGCGTGAGGCCCATCGAAAGCTGACAGGTCGGCAGCACATCCGGATGGATGAACTGGTTGATCACGCGCTTGTTCGCGCCCTCGACCGAGCCGCAGGGACGCTTGTTCGCGTCGGCAAACGACAGGAACGTGGTCTTATAGGACATGTGTGCCGGCGCGGAAACGAGATAGAACTTGGCGGGGTTCGCCTTGTCGCAGCTTTCAAACGTGACGGTCTTGGTGCCCTTGGTGATATAGAGGCAGTCCTCGAAACCCAGTTCGAACCGCTCGTCATCCGCCTGGATATACCCCTTGCCGCCAAGATTGAAAACACCGGCTTCCCGGCGTTCCAGGAAGTAGGAGGTACCGAAGTTGGCCCACACGTCAATGCCCTTGTCAATCGGCACGATCTCATCCACCGGCATGATGCCGAGAACGACCATGCGATCCACATGCGAATACGTCGCCTTGACGGTGTCCTTCACATAGAGATCGGTGATGTAGCGGGCAACGTCTTTGGGATTAGAAGAATAGCGAATATCCATAGTCTCCTCCTGTTATGTTCAGATGCGGCATTCGGTTTCGCCGTCGAACAGATATACATTCTCAAACGGGATCGAGAAGGTGATGCGGCTGTCGGTTTCCGGCGTGTCGTGCGGATCGACCTTCAAGATAGCCTTTTCCTGCGCGATATCGACGTAGACGTTGGTATTGTCGCCGAGCATTTCGGTCAGCTCGACCGAGCACGGCACGACATACGCGTTCTCCTTTTCACCGAGCACGATGCCCTCCGGCCGGAAGCCGAATACGACGGGCTTGCCTTCCCAGTTCTTCGTGTTTGCGCCGAGCTTCTTACATAGATCAAACTCGACCTCGCCGAACGTCAGCTTGCCGTCCTTGACGGTGCCGCGCAAAAAGTTCATCGGCGGCTCGCCGATAAAGCCCGCGACGAACACGTTGACCGGATCGAAATACAGCTCGCGCGGGGTGCCGATCTGCTGCACATAGCCGTCCTTCATAACGACGATTCTGTCCGCCATCGTCATGGCCTCGGTCTGGTCGTGCGTGACGTAGATCGTCGTTGCGCCGGTCTCGCGGTGGATCTGCGTGATCTCGGAACGCATCGTAACGCGCTGCTTGGCGTCGAGGTTGCTGAGCGGTTCGTCCATCAGGAAGACTTCGACCTTGCGAATGATCGCGCGGCCGACCGCGACACGCTGTCTTTGTCCGCCGGACAGCGCGCGGGGCATACGGTCGAGATAATCGGTCAAACCGAGGATCTTGGCGGTACGCTTGACCTTTTCGTCGATCACGTCCTCATCGACGCCCTGCAGCGTCAGACCGAACGCAAGGTTGTCGTACACGGTCATCTGCGGATAGAGCGCATAGCTCTGGAACACCATCGCAATACCGCGCTCCCGCGGGCCCATTTCGTTCGCCCGCTTTCCGTTGATCAGAAAGTCGCCCTTGGAAATGTTCTCAAGCCCTGCGATCATGCGGAGCGTCGTGGATTTGCCGCAGCCGGACGGCCCGACGAATACGATGAACTCGCCGCGCTCGATTTCCAAATTGAAATCATGGACTGCGTGAAAGCCGTTCGGGTAGATCTTATTGATGTCTTTGAGCGTTAAATGTGCCATGGTGCTTCTCCCTTTTCTCTTTCATTCTGGTATACTTTTTTGACAAGACGCCGCTTTTTCTGTCGCCGAAGCGGGCGTCCTAAAACCGATCTCTGCATAAACGGCGGGCGCTGCCGTCTATTCTATGCCGCCGAGGTCGTAGTACGGCGCAAGGCAGCCCTGCGTCGCGCGTACCATCCCGGCAAACAGTTCCTTTCCCTCGGCCACCGTCAGCGTACTGCACAGCGGCTGGTTCATAAACACCTCGAAAATCGCGTTACGATCGCGCGCGCGGATCGCGCTGAACAAGGCGTCGATATTGTCCGAATTGCGCCGGACAAGCTGCGCCGCCGTGTCCGGCAGCGGCTTTGCCGCCATCGGCCGCACCGAGTCCGCGTCGAACAGGCAGTTGGTTTCGACGACGGCGCCGGACGGCAGCTGCCCGAGCTGGCCGACGTTGACGACGTTCGCGTTCGACACGACCGGCCCGAAGCTCAGAATCGCCTTCATCAGCGGGATCAGCTCCTCGTCGCTTTTATGCAGCGCGGGCGTCTTTTGCCCGTTTGCAATCGCTTCGGATTCGTCGAGCTTCTTTTTCTGATCGGCCTTGCGGTAGTCCACGGTCGTTAAGTGGTAGCCCCACGCCTTGACCGCCGCCGGATCCCCGATGTACCAGCGGTTGTTCATAAACTCGACCAAATGCCGATCCCCCGCTGCGCCGAGCGCCCCGAACCGGCGGAACAGATCCATCTTGACACGGTTGCCGTATAAAAACGGATTGTCCGACAAAAACGCCTTCGGGTCGTCGCCCTGCTCGCAGTAACCGCTGTTATAGTAGCGATCCATGAACGCGGGCAGCAGCGACAAAACGTCGATATCGCGCCAGCGCGCCTCGGTGATCCATGTAAAATGGTTGATGCCCGCGATATTCACGGTCAGCTCATGCCGATCCGGCCGCGGAACGCCGAGCACTTCTTTCAGCACACAGCAGAGGAAATCCTCGGTGTGGAACACCTCATGACAGCAGCCGAACGCCTTGATGCCCGGAAACGTTTCGAACAGCGTTTTGCAGCAGATCGTCATCGGATTCGTCAGATTGATGACCCATGCGTTCGGGCAGAAGCGCCGGATCGCGTCCGCAAAGCCCTCATACAGCGGCACGGTGCGCATCGCGCGGAGCACGCCGCCCGGCCCCACCGTATCGCCGACGGACTGATAGATGCCGAACCGTTCGGGCAAATGCACATCCGCCGCCATATCGTCGAACGTGCCGGGCAGGATCGAGCAGGCGACAAAGTCGGCGCCTGTCAAGGCCTCCTCGAGCGTTTCGGCCACGGTATAGCGCCAGTCCGACACGGCTTCCGGCAAGGCTTGGAGCCGCTCGCCGATCCTGCGGTTGCGCTCTGCCGCCGCGCGGTCGATGTCATAAAGCGCGATCTCGCCCGAAAGCCCCTCGGTCAGCGCAAGATCGTTCATGAACACGCGCGCCCACGCCTTGGAGCCGCCGCCGATGTATGCCAGTTTGATCCTTCGCATGCGCTGTTCCCCCGTTGCGGCCTTCATCTTATCAAGATATACACAAAACAGATATGTCCGATATCGTTTTATGATCCTTCATCTGTCCATACGTAAAAAATCTATTTTTGTATATTGCCGCGCAGGTATGGACAAAACGGATATTTTCTGCTACAATCAATGCACAGCATCAATGAGGAGGCATGACACCGTGAATGATATCGTTTATGTCGGCAAGCACTCCGTCACCTACCGTGTCCCGCATCATGAGCACGACTCCTGGGAGCTCATCTACTGCACCGGCGGCAGCGGCGAATTGCAGTTTGCAGACTTTTCACTTCCCTACTCTGTCGGAGAAATTGCGATCATTCCCCCGTTCTTCCCGCATACGAACCTGAGCAGCGCCGGGTTTACAAATATCCACATCAACATTGTCGAAGCGACGCTGAGCTTCCATCAGCCGTTCGTGATCGTCGATGACAGCAACAAGTCCATTTTGTCGGCCTTTGTCGGCGCTTTCTTTCAATATTATGAGAAAGCGGATCAGCGGCAGGCGCTGCTTTCGGCGTACGGCAACCTGATCGCAACGTACATCTTTGCGTACCAGAGCAACTCGACGCTTTCCGACATTGTGCAGAAGATCGAGACGGACATCACGCGCAACTATGCGGATCCGGCCTACGCGCTCGACGAATACCTGCGCACGCTGCCTTACAGCTACGACTATCTGCGCAAGCTGTTTCAGAAGGAGCTTGGCATGACGCCGCATAAATACCTGACCGACAAGCGGCTGCAAACCGCGGCCAACATGCTCTGCTCGGTCTACAACGACGGAAACATCACGCAGGTCGCGCACCTTTGCGGGTTCCGGGAATCGCTGTACTTCTCCCGTATGTTCAAGAAGAAATACGGCGTCTCGCCCAGTTACTATTACGAGACGCAGCAGAAAACGAATCTGCCGAACCCCGATGCGGACAGCATGAAGATCATGCTGGATCCGTCAGACGAATAACCTCCGTATAACACATCACAAACGGCGCGACACCCTTCGCGTCGTTTTTTACGACCGGCTCGGAGATGTAATACGCAAATGTGCCGTCGCGGCGCGGGTTGTTCTCCGGCCCAAGTCCCGCGACAAGGCAGATGCCGTCGAGGTCGATGCTCTCGCCGTCCGTCGTCAGCTTGGTGCGCACGATGCCGTCGAACGTCTTTTTGCCGAGCGCGGCAAACGGTTTCGGCAGCACGCCGAGCCTTGCGCCCTTCAGCATCGCATAGGCGATCATGCAGCTGCCGCTCGTTTCGAGGTAGTTGCCCTCGCGCTCCGGCTGATCGACGACCTGCGCATACATGCCCGTTTCGGGATCGGCATAGCGGGAAATGCCCTCTGCCAGCTCGGCCAAAATAGCGCCGAGCTCTTCTTTTGCGCCCGCGTCATCGACGATCTCATACAGATCGGCAAGCGCCGTCGCAAACCAGCCGATGGAGCGGAGCCAAAAGCTCTTGGATCGCCCTGTGACCGGGTCGGCCCAAAATGCCTTGCGGCTTGCGTCATAGCCGTGGTAGTAAAGCCCCTTTTCGGGATCGAACATCTTGGCCCGGACGTTTTGGATCTGCTGCACGATATCGGTGTAATCGTGCTGCCCGAACGTCTTTTCATACAGCGCGGCAAACGGCTGCGCCATGTAGATGCCGTCGAGCCACACCTGGTTCGGATAAATCTTTTTATGCCAGAAGTTCCCTTCCTGCGTGCGCGGCTGTGCGTTCAGCTGCGCTTTCAGCCGATCCGCCGCCAAGCGGAACTTCTCCTTTTGGGTGCGCTGCCAAATCGGGATCAGGGCGCGTCCCTCGTTGATGTCGTCTAAATTGAATTTCTCCGGCTGATAGGTACGGATCGAACCGTCCTCCCCGATGAACGCGTCCACAAACCGCTCGACAAAATCGGCATACTGCTTTTCGCCGGTGATCTCGCTCATCGAAAGCAGCGAGGTCAGCATGCAGCCGTCGATATAATTCCAGTTGGCGGGCTTGCCCTCGCGCACGCGCTCCATATTCCACGCGGTATAATCCGGCGAGGACTTTTGGATCAGGCTTCGGATATAGCGGTCGATCATTTCGTACATATCATTCCTCCGTGCGGGCTTCCCCGTCTACCGCGCCGCAATGGTTGGCGATCACGGCGTCCCCGTCCGCGCCGAGCAGCCGGACGTTTTTCAAATGCACGCGGCGCACATTGTCAAAATACAGGCCGAGGCGCAGGCGTTCCTCCGCAAAGTTCTGCATCGCCGGGATATGCGGCTTGGCGTCCGGGCGGAACGAAACGCGGATATTCTCGAACGTGACCTCGTCGATCGGCATTTCCGGCAGTGCGTCGATATAGCACGCGGCCGCCTCCGCATCGGTACAGTCCATATTCGTGAAGCGGAACGTGCCGAGATGCGGCGTCCGCTCATCGACGGGCAGCGATTCGCGCGACCAGACGTATTCGCTTTCGCGGTCGGGATCGCAGCAGTTGTACCACATATTGATGACGATGGGCGTCAGCACGCGCTCCATGCGGATATTGTCGAACGTGACACCCGTGATATCGCAGTCTTTTCCGCGGCCGCGCCGGGTCTTGATCCTTAGTCCCCTGTCCGTTGCGACAAAGCGGCATTGCGAAACGGTGAGGTTCTTAATGCCCATGGCGGACTCGCTGCCGAGCGTGATCGCGCCGTGGCCGAACTCCATCAGACAGTTGCGGATCGTATGGTGATCGGCGGGCCAAGCGTACTTGCGGGACAGCTCGATCTTGCCGGACTTGATCGCAATGCAGTCGTCCCCGACGCTGAGACGGCAGCCGATGATCTGCACATGATCGCAGGCCTCCGGGTCGATGGCGTCGGTATTCGGGCTGTCCTTTGGCGCCTGCACGCGCACATCGAGGATCGACACGTTCTCGCAATGGAACGGGTGGAAATTCCACGACGGCGAATTGCAGGCGGTGAATCCATGGAACACGATGTCGCGGCAATGCAGGAACGAGATCAGCCGCGGTCTTGCCACCGGATCCTCGCGGTACGTCGTCCAGAACGTACTGTTCTGCGCGTTGCCATCCACGGTGCCGGGGCCGACGACCGTGATCTGCTCGGCATCCTGCGCCGACAGCAGCGCCTGATACATGGGCTTCGGCACGCCCTCAAACACGCCGGTGATATGCTCCTCCCCGCTGACCGCGTCGTTCACCACGGCGGGCAGAACCGGGTATTTGGTCTTATCGCTTTCGCCGAGCAGGGTCGCGCCCTCGCACAGCTCCAGCGTCATATAGCTTTTCAGCAGCACCGGGCGGGTTCTATACACGCCCTTGGGAAAGATCAACCGGCCGCCCTTCGGCAATACGTGGATTGCGGTGCGGATGGCCTCGGTATCGTCCGAAACGCCGTCGCCGGTTGCGCCGAAGGAGCGTACATTCACGGCAAAGCGTTCGGCCTTGGTGCGGAATGAAACGCTGTCCGTGATGCCGGTCGTTTCCCCGCGAACCGTCACCGTATAGTCGGTATCGGGCTGCAGCGAAAACAGGGAAAACACATTGGCATTCGTCATGCCGTGCATCTGATCATTCAAAAAGACCGTGTACGGCTCCGGCGTATGGTACGGAACGCGGTTCACGATTTCGATGCACGCCGACGAAGCGCCGCAGTACAGAGTTTGCATCATGATGGCATCGTTCCTTTCCCGGACGCTTTGGCTTTAGCGTCCGAAAAGATTCGCTGTATACCGTGCTTCATGGCGATCAGGCCCATGTCGATGCCCATGAAGAACACGCCGAACAGGATCGGTTCCACACCGAGCGGAACGGTGTCCTCAGCGCCGGTCACGGCAAGGATCGCAATATTGACGACATTGTACAGCGTGGCGACTAAAAACAGGACGACGAACGCGTACAGGATATTCCAAAAGAAGCTCGCCAATCCCTTTTGGGGAAACATCATCCACCGGTCGTTTGCGCCCTCGGTCTCGGCAAAGTAGCGGAAGATCGTGTTGATCAAAAGATCCGTGACCATGCCGAGGGCAATCGCCGTGGCGACGAACAGATCAAGCTGATCCGCGATATACATGCCCAGTCCCCACAGGAAGAAGAAGCATACCGCGCCGTAGAACCACGTTTTGATCAGCACAACCTTCAGCCACATCGGGAGCTTGAACCTGCCCTTTGAACGGTACTTGTTCAGCTCAGCTTCGGAAACGACCGGGGAGTTGCTTTCATCCGCATCGACAAGATCATCAACCGCCTTGGTGTTCAGCCGATAATAGGCGGACGCTTCGCGAGCGTCCTCCTGTTTTCGGCTATACGGTTGTTTCTTTCTTTTGGATGCCATGGAAAACGTTTATTCCTCTCCGGAAATGTCGATAGCGTCGAGCTTGCCGTTGTCCTCCACGCTGACGGAGGTATTGATCTTCCGAAGCAGCTTGCCATAGACCGGCAGCAGCGCAATGAGGCCGACGGAAATCGCAAGCAGAATGATGTGATCATTCAGCATGTTGTTCGCCAATGCGATATACACGGTGGCCTTGGTGATCTGGATCGGGTTATCCGCACGCGTAATGGCGTTGGTGATCGCGCGGAGATAGAACACGTCGCAGAAGATGATGACCGCGATCATGACGAACATGAGCACGAGCATCGGGATATTTACCTTCTTGCGCCGCGGAAACGCGTTCAAAAAGCACACGAACGACAGCAGCGAGAACAGCATCGTTGCGAACCCGCAAAGGCCCATGCCGGGGCCCTGAATCTTGGCCGTCGTGTCGGAAATGTTCATGAGGTTCAGCGAATACACGAGGAAAGAGATCCCCAGCGCGATCATCGGAATGATCTGCGGACGGCGCTTCAAGGCAACCAGCAGCTTGCGGAAGAACTCTTTAATGACGGTAAGAGCTTTTTTCATCGTTACTTCTCCCCTCTGATCGCATTGGTCGTATCCTTATCGAAGAAATGCTTCTTCACAAAGGAAACCTGCACGCGATCGCCCTGACGATAATCGCACCAGCCGCGCAGCTTACACGTGATCTTGTCCTCCGGCTTTTTGGAATCGCCCAAATGGCCGTGCACCAGCGTGTTCATGCCGAGGTTCTCGTTCGAGAAGACCTTGACCGACACCGCGCCGCCTTCGACGATATCTTCGGGACGAACGCCGAGGAC
>CAMHJE010000017.1:0-25039 GCA_946185305.1 uncultured Clostridia bacterium
AATAATGCGGCGGCAAACTGACGGGTGGCTTCGGTTTCGGTTTCTTTGTGCCGCATGTTGATGCCCCAGTCGGCTACGCTGTAGGAACGGCGGGAAGCCTCGACTGCGTAACCGTTCTCATCCTTTAGACTAAGCTCATTTCCGTTGGCGTCATACATGCGCAGCGTAACCTTTTTGTCGATCTCCGCCGCCGGGATATAACGGAAGGGAATGCGATAACCGGCATACTGTTCCACATATTCGGCATCAGCAACGGTATATGTTTTTGTGATGCTGCCGTCCGAAAGCACCGCCGTTACGCCTGTCGGATCCCCGTTCACATTGACGTAAAAGTTAATGCCGATGGTACCGTCCAATACCAGTGTGTTCCCGATAAAGACCGCTTCCGGCCCGGTCGGTTCGGGCACGTTCTCCTGCCATACGGCATAAAGCGTCACGGACGCGCGGCCGGTGTACGTGTCGCCCGGCTGATAGACGGCAGTCGCCGCATCTGCGCTTTCCGCCCAGCCGAGGAACGTATAGCCCTCCCGGACAGGCACATCGTCCGGAATCGTGCAATCCTCGTCTTCCGGCACTTCAATCGCCGACGGGGCGCCGCTTCCACCGTTCGCGTCAAAGGTGACGGTGTAGGTGGCGGGAGCAGCGGCCGAACTGACGGTGTAGAGGTAGACGGTGCCGGCATCACTGTTGGTTATACCTACTGCATAAAATCTTGTTTTTAAGGCTATTTTTTGAGGATTATTCGGGTTATCTTGCACGGAAGCAGAGAAATAACCGTTTCCCCATATCCATGCATTACTTTCAGAAGTAGAGTTCTCAGAGATTGATTGTAATTTAAGATAATTTGAAAGATTAAAGAAATACAAAAGGTATATATCTTGAGCATTTAGAAATCGGAATGTATTGCCACTTTTTTCTACTGTGAAGAAAGCGACGGGTTCATCAGTATATGTAAAGGATCCGCCGTTTGCAAGGGATGGTGCAGACAAAGGCTTAAGTCCTTTGCCATCCGTCTCGGACCCCATAACATAGAAATTCCCATCATATTCTCCCGCAAAAATGACGATCGCACTGTCGCTGACAGCATCTGGGGATACACGGGTGAAAACCGTGCCGGACTCTACATGCGGCGCGGAATAGCCAGCTGATCGCAGCGTCGGTGCGCTCTTGACAGACTTTGCAGCGACATCCGATTCCTCGGAAACAGATTCGTCGCCAACATCGGAGATTTCCGCAGATGCATTCATGCCTGCATCGAAAACCATTGTATTTTCTTCTTTTTCTGCAGCATCGGAAGCTTCTGCATTCGCTTCCTCACTAAGCGATTCACCATTCGGGAAATCTTTACCCGACGGCTCGTCCGGCACCGGAGCGGAAACCGTATCGTTCGGCTGCATGTCACTTGGGTCAGCGTCGGGCAAGGGATCGGACATGTTCGGATCGGAGACTTGTGTGTCCGGTTCCTTGGTCGGCTCTTCCGGCGGCTCCGTGCCTAAAGTCTCGCCCGGTGCGCCGCTTGCGTCTGCATCGTCCTCACCCTGCACACCGTCGGCATCGGGCCGATCTGCGTTGCCGCCGGATGGCGTTTCGTCTGCAATTCCATCGCCGGACGTGCCGACAACGGCGTTTGCTTCGCTGCTGCCTATGGGTTCGGCGGAACCGCTTGCATCGTCATTCGCCTTTTCAGCGCCCTGCGAGTCCCTGGCATCCTCCGGCAAAGCATCTTCCCGCTTCTGCTCCGGCTCCTCTGCCGAAACGATCCGCATGGGCAGCACGGAACAGAGCAGCAGTACACACAGACACAGGCAGAAAAAACGTCTTCCCATAAGAAAGAATCCCCCTCCTCACACGTAAATATGCTGTATAATAATATATATACAAATAAAACATAGATATTACAATAGGTTCCACATTATATTAACGAAATGTTTATAAAACAATCGAAAATCAACGTAAAACGAATCATTTTGCAGCAAGACGCCAAAGACACGATATCTGCACGGTTTGCTGCGACATGCACAGCGTCCGTGTAGGACGGACAGAAAAACCGTGTTCTGCAGCGGGGTAAAAATTTACGCGAGAAAAAGGATTTTCGGGCAGAATGCAGAATAAATAAAGGTACGATTTTACGCCGATCACAGCGATAGGAGGGTTTTCATGCAGGACGGTTCTTTGCGGGTGCAGCGGGAAGAATGGGAAAAGCAGATGCTGTCGCCGTATGCGATGCTGGTTGTCAACACGCGCGGGCGCGAAGTGCCGATGGAAAAGTGCGTTCTGCGCACGGATTTCATCCGCGACCGCGACCGGATCCTGCATTGCAAATCGTTCCGCCGCATGAAGCATAAAACACAGGTCTTTCTGTCTCCGACCGGCGACCATTACCGTACACGGCTGACGCACACCTTGGAGGTCGCGCAGATCGCGCGGACGATCTCCCGTGCACTGCGGCTCAACGAGGACTTGACCGAGGCCATCGCCATGGGGCACGACCTTGGGCATACGCCGTTCGGTCATGCGGGCGAGGACGTGCTGAATCAGCTTGTGCCGGGCGGCTTCGAGCATAACGTGCAAAGCCTCCGCATCGTTGAGAAATTGGAGTACGAGGGAAAGGGCCTGAACCTCACGTGGGAGGTGCGCGACGGGATCGTGAACCACAAGCGCAGCGGCAACCCGGCGACGGTTGAGGGCAAGGTCGTCTCCTATGCCGACCGTATTGCGTATCTGAACCACGATATCGACGACGCGATCCGCGCGGGCGTGCTGACCGAGGAAATGATTCCCGCGTCGAGCAAGGCGCTGTTCGGCGAGACCCATTCCAAGCGGATCAATAACCTGATCATCAATATCGTAGAAAACAGCATGGACAGCCCGATCATTCGCTTTTCGGATGAATACGCGGCGGAATTCAACGTCCTGCGGGATTTCATGTTCGAAAACGTGTACCTGAATCCCGTCGCCAAGCGCGAGGAGGTCAAGGCCAAGGCGCTTGTCGAACGGCTGTTTGAATACTACCTTATGAACCCCGGTCAAATGCCGGCGGACTATCGCCGTTTGATCGAGGAGGACGGAGCGGAACGCGCGGTCGCGGACTTCCTGTCGGGCATGACCGATAATTACGCGATCCGCGATTATGAAAGAATCTTCGTCCCGTCCGGATGGGAAGGGATATAGCGGACTGTGTCTGCCGTGAAATTCGCGCTGATGGCGCGAGTGAAATGTATACTTAGGTATGCTCGAAATGACGGCTGCGCCGTCGTGAAATTCCCCGCCTGCGCCGGGAGTGATAAGAAGGAACAGAATGGCATTTCCACAGCAATGGCTCGATGAGCTGTTTTCCAAAAACGACATCGTTTCGGTGGTGTCGTCATACGTGGAACTGAAGCCCAAAGGGAGAAAGCTGTGGGCCTGCTGTCCGCTGCACGGCGAAAAGACGCCGTCGTTTTCGGTCTCGCCGGACAAGCAGCTGTTCTATTGCTTCGGCTGTCATGCGGGCGGTACGGTCGTGCAGTTCATTATGGACATGGAACGGCTGACCTACCCCGAAGCGATCCGCTACCTTGCCGAGCGTGCAAACATGGACATGCCGCATGAGGTCAACGACCGGGAAATGCAGATGCTCCGTGCGCACAAGAACCGGCTGTATGAGGCGAACAAGGCGGCGGCGCGATTCTACTTTGAATGTTTCGTCGATCCCGAGCTCGGCAAGCCCGGCCGCGAATATGCGACGCGGCGCGGCCTTTCGCCGGAGATCATCAAGCGGTTCGGCATCGGCTATGCGCCGGAGGGATGGGACAACCTCTTAAAGCGGCTGACCAAGCAGGGCTTTACGCAAAAGGAGCTGCTGGACGCCGGGCTGCTCGTGCATAATGAGAACAGCGGGCGTGTATACGACGCCTATCGCGGGCGGCTGATTTACCCGATCATCGGCGTGAACGGACAAGTCCTCGGCTTCGGCGCGCGCGTGCTGAACAACGACAAGCCCAAGTATATCAACACCGGCGATACGCCGATCTACAATAAGCGCAACAACCTCTACGGCCTGTATCTGCACAAGAACGAAAAGCTGTCTGATCTGATCATGACCGAGGGGTATATGGATGTGATCGGACTGTATAAGGCCGGGGTCACCAACGCGGTCGCGTCGCTCGGCACGGCGCTGACGCAGCAGCAGGCGCGATTGCTGAAACGCTACGTTTCCAACGTCTATATCGCCTATGACGGCGATGCGGCGGGGCAGAACGCCACGGTGCGCGGCTTGGATATTCTCAAAAACGAGGGCTTGGAGGTCATGGTGATTTCGTTCCCAGACAACCTCGACCCGGACGAATATGTACAGCGGTACGGCAAGGAAGGCTTCGACCGGCTCAAGGAAAACGCTTACTCGCTGAACGAGTTCAAGGTGCGCTCGCTGGCAAACGGCGTGAACCTGAACGACGAGAACGAGCGCGAGCGTTACGCCATGCAGGCCTGCGCGTTCATCGCCACGCTGCAGCCGATCGAGCAGGAACGGTACTATAAGATCGTTTCAAGCCTGACCGGCTATGCGATGGAGGCGCTCGAAGCGCAGGGACAGCGCAGCGGCGGCATCGTGATCGAAAAACAGCAGCCGATCATCCGAAGCGGCCTCAGGCGACGGCGGGATGATGCGGAAAATGCGCGGTTTGTCACTGAACGAACGCTGCTTTCGGCCTGCGTGCATGAGCGGGACGCGCTGCTTTTAGCAAAGCGCGAGCAGGCGGGGCTGCTGCTTCAAAATGCGGCGCTCAAGAACCTATTCAACGCGCTGTGCGAAAACCCCGATTTGCAGCTGGCGGCGTATGTCGCTTCGTTGGAGCAGGCCGATGCGGAAACGGTTTCGGCGCTTCTCAAGGACGAAAGCTCGATGCAGAACCCTATGAAGGCGGCGGGGGACTGCATCCAAAGGCTGCGGGACGAAGCGGGGGAGGCCTCGCTCGAAGAGCTGCAAAAGCGGCTCCTTGCGCCGGAGCTGAAGGCGGAGGAACGTACCGCGCTGCTGACGGAAATTCAAAAACGTATTAAAGAAAACAAAGCGGCCAAGTGACCGCGGCCCAAACAGAAATACAGAACGACATTTCACAGGCAGGGTATGCAAAGGAGACGGGAAATGGCAAAGGATACAAAGAAGGACGTTCAAAAGAAAGACCCGATGATCGAGGTGCAGAAGCTGATCGAAGTCGGCAAGCAGAAGGGAATTCTGACATACGGCGAGGTCATGGACGCGCTGAACGAGCTCGACCTCGATCAGGAGCAGATCGAAAAGATCTACGCCGAATTCGAGGAACAGAACATCGACATCGTTGAGGAAATCGAGGTTCCGGAGGACATCAACGAGGAAATCGCACAGCTCGAAACTGTGCTGGCCTCCAACGAGGGCATCAATATCGACGACCCCGTGCGTATGTACCTCAAGGAGATCGGTAAGGTTCCGCTGCTGACGGCGGAGGAGGAAATCGAGATCGCGGAGCGCATGGCAAACGGCGATCAGGACGCCAAGCATCAGCTGGCCGAGGCAAACCTGCGCCTTGTCGTATCGATTGCAAAGCGGTATGTCGGCCGCGGCATGCTGTTCCTCGACTTGATACAGGAGGGCAATCTGGGCCTTATCAAAGCGGTCGAAAAGTTCGACTACCGCAAGGGCTATAAGTTCTCGACCTACGCGACATGGTGGATTCGGCAAGCGATCACCCGCGCGATTGCCGATCAGGCGCGCACGATTCGCATTCCCGTGCACATGGTCGAGACGATCAATAAGCTGATTCGCGTGAACCGGCAGCTGATCCAGGAGTACGGCCGCGATCCGCGCCCGGACGAGATTGCCAAGGAAATGGGCATTTCGGAGGAGAAGGTGCGCGAGATCATGAAGATCGCGCAGGAGCCGGTGTCGCTCGAAACGCCGATCGGCGAGGAGGATGATTCGCATCTCGGCGATTTCATTCCGGACGACGATGCGCCAGCACCCGCCGACGCCGTGGCAAGCTCGCTTTTGAAGGAGCAGCTTTCCGAGGTGCTCGCCACGCTCACCCCGCGCGAAGCAAAGGTATTAAAGCTGCGCTACGGCCTCGAGGACGGCAAGGCAAGAACCTTGGAGGAGGTCGGCAAGGAATTCAACGTTACGCGTGAGCGCATCCGCCAGATCGAAGCAAAGGCGCTCCGCAAGCTCCGCCACCCCTCGCGCAGCAAGAAGCTCAAGGATTTTTTGGAGTAATCTATTTGAAATATTGATTATTGGAGAGCAGGATGTATAAGAAAGTATCGACCGACATGAATTTCGTCGCGCGCGAGCTCGAAACCCTCGCGTTCTGGAAAGAAAACAAGGTCTTTGAAAAGAGCGTGGCGCTGCGCAAGGGCGCGCCGACCTACACGTTCTTCGACGGACCGCCAACCGCCAACGGCAAGCCGCACATCGGCCATGTCTTAACGCGCAGCATCAAGGACTTGATCCCGCGTTATAAGACGATGAAGGGCTATGACGTGCTGCGCAAGGCCGGTTGGGACACGCACGGCCTGCCCGTGGAGTTGGAAGTCGAGAAGATGCTCGGCCTCGACGGCAAGGAGCAGATCGAAGCCTACGGCGTCGAGCCGTTTATCAAGGCGTGCAAGGAGTCCGTCTGGAAGTACGAGAGCCAATGGGAGGAGATGTCCGACCGCGTCGGCTACTGGTGCGACATGAAGGACCCGTACGTCACCTACCACGATAACTATATCGAGTCCGAATGGTGGGCGCTCAAGACGATCCACGAAAAGGGACTGCTGTATAAGGGGTATAAGATCGTGCCGTACTGCCCGCGCTGCGGAACGGCGCTGTCGAGCCATGAGGTCGCGCAGGGCTATCACGATGTTAAGGAAACCTCCGCCATCGCCAAGTTCTATCTGAAGGACGGCAGCGGCGTCGCGTTCCTCGCGTGGACGACGACCCCGTGGACGCTGCCTTCCAACGTTGCACTCTGCGTCAACGCGCATGAAACCTACGTCAAGGTCCGCAAGGGTGAAGCCGTCTACATCATGGCGGAGGCGCTTGTGAATACCGTGCTCGGCGAGGATGCCGAGATTCTCGACCGCTTCCTCGGCAAGACGCTGGAGGGCATGGAATATGAACCGCTGTTCAACCTGCCGGTCAACTTTATGGGCAAGAAGGGCTACCGCGTCGTATCCGACGATTACGTTACGCTGACCGACGGTACCGGCATCGTGCATATCGCCCCGGCGTTCGGTGAGGATGACAACCGCGTCGGCAAGGACTGGCAGCTTCCGTTTGTCCAGTTCGTCAACGCAAGCGGCCACCTGTGCGGCTGTACGCCGTGGGACGGCCTGTTTGTGAAGGAAGCGGACAAGCCGATCCTCGAAGCCTTAAAGGAAAGCGGCAAGCTGTTCGCCGCGCTCCCGTTGGAGCATAGCTATCCGTTCTGCTGGCGCTGCGATACGCCGCTGATCTACTACGCCCGCGAGAGCTGGTTCATCAAAATGACCGCGGTGAAGGACAAGCTGATCGCGTTCAACCGTTCGGTCAACTGGATGCCGGACACGATCAAGGAAGGCCGTATGGGCAACTTCCTTGAAAACGTGATCGACTGGGGCATCTCCCGCGAACGCTATTGGGGCACGCCGCTGCCCGTGTGGACGTGTGAATGCGGGCATGTGCACGTGATCGGCAGCCGGCAGGAGCTTCGTGCGATGTCGGATAACTGCCCGGAGAATATCGAGCTGCATAAACCGTACATCGACCAGGTCAATGTATATTGCCCCGAGTGCGGCAAGCGCATGAAGCGCGAACCCGTCGTGATCGACTGCTGGTTCGATTCCGGCTCGATGCCGTTTGCACAATGGCATTATCCTTTCGAGAATAAGGAGATCTTTGAAAAGCGGTATCCGGCGGCCTTCATTTCCGAAGCCGTCGATCAGACCCGCGGCTGGTTCTATACGCTGCTCGCCATCGCAACGTGCCTGTTCGACAAGGCGCCGTTTGAAAACTGCTTGGTGCTCGGCCTCGTCTGCGATAAAGACGGCAAGAAGATGTCCAAGCATATCGGCAACGTCGTTGCGCCGAAGGACGTGCTGGATAAGCAGGGCGCGGACGCCGTCCGCTGGTATTTCTATACCGCCTCGGCGCCGTGGCTGCCGTCGCGCTTCTCCGGCGAGAACGTGTCCGAGTATCAGCGCAAGTTCATGTCTACGCTGTGGAACACCTACGCGTTCTATATCCTCTACGCCGATATTGACAAGTTCGATCCGACGCAGCATGAACTGAAGCGCGAGAATCTCACGCTGATGGACAAGTGGATCCTGTCGCGGCTGCAGACGCTGATCAAGACCGTGGACGACGATCTGGAGAACATCCGCATCACCGAGGCGGGCCGCGAGCTGCAGGCGTTCGTGGATGAGCTTTCCAATTGGTACGTGCGCCGCTGCCGTGACCGGTATTGGGGCTCGGAAATGACCGACGATAAAGAAGCGGCATATATGACGCTGTTCACCGTGCTGAAAACGCTGTCGCTGCTGTCCGCGCCGTTCGTGCCGTTCATGAGCGAAGCCATGTATCAGAACATGGTGCGCACCGTCGATCAGACCGCGCCCGAATCCGTGCATCTGTGCGATTTCCCGGTGGCCGATGAGAGCTTTATCGACGCCGAGCTCGAAGCGGGCATGGAGCGTGTGCTCGATATCGTCACGCTCGGCCGTGCCGCGCGCAACACCGCGTCCGCCAAGATCCGTCAGCCGCTGGCCGAAATGTTCGTGCAGGGCGACGCCTTGACCGATGCCGAGACAGCGATTGTGGCCGACGAGCTGAACATCAAGAAGGTCACGTTTGTTGAGGATGCTTCGGGCTTCATCAGCTATCAGACCAAGCCGCAGCTTCGTACCTTGGGGCCGCGCTACGGCAAGCTCTTAAAGAAGCTGTCGGCGTATCTCGCGCAGGACGGCGTCGGCGACGCCATCGTAGCCGCCCATAACCGCGGGGAGGACTACTCGTTTGACCTCGAGGGCACGACCGTCACCCTCGGCAAGGACGATGTGTTGGTGTCCGCACAGCAGAAGGCGGGGTTCGTTTCCGAAAGCGACAACGGGGTGACCGTCGTGCTGAATACGAACCTGACGCCGGCGCTGATCGAGGAAGGCAATGTCCGCGAGATCACTTCCAAGCTCCAGACCATGCGCAAGGAAGCGGGCTTCGAGGTCGCCGATCATATCACCATCGGTTACGATCCGGCCTCCGCGCTTGCCGCGCTGCTGGAAAAGAACAAGGCGCAGATCGCGTCCGACACGCTCGCCGACGAGGTGCGTCCGACCCTTTCCGGCTATGAAAAGGCATGGAGCATCAACGGCACCGAGTTTACGCTGTCAGTGGAAAAGCGATAACCGCAAAAGGAACAGGGGAGACGCCCGACGCGCCTCCCTTTTTCTTTACCCGTATCACACGAAAAACCGATTGAAACAAAACCGGATTCGCGCTATAATGCAGTAAAAGTGAGAGTTTTCGGAAGGAGCGAGAAACAGACATGATTTCTCTGATCATTTCCCTTGCGGTGCTGCTGATCGGCTTTTTGGTGTATGGCCGGATCGTGGAAAAGGTGTTCGGCCCGGACGATCGGCAGACACCCGCCGTTGCCATCAACGACGGGGTGGACTGCGTCCCCATGAAGCCGTGGAAAGCCTTTTTGGTGCAGCTGCTGAACATTGCGGGCACCGGCCCGATCTTCGGCGCGCTGATGGGCGCTTGCTTCGGCCCTGTGGTGTTCTTGTGGATTGTGCTCGGCTCGATCCTCGGCGGCGCGGTACACGATTACTTTTGCGGTATGATCTCCAGCCGGCACGAGGGCGCTTCGATAGCCGAGCTGTCGGGCCTGTATCTCGGCCCGGTGGCAAAATGGATCATGCGCATTTTCTCCGTCGTACTGCTGGTGCTGACCGGTACGGTATTTGTCAACAGCCCCGCCGCGCTGATCGCGCGCCTGACGCCGAGCTTCATGAACGAGACCTTTTGGATCGTTGTGATTCTGCTCTACTATGTGGCGGCGACGCTGCTGCCGATCGACAAGCTGATCGGCAAGCTCTATCCGGTGTTCGGCATCATTCTGATCGTCATGGCCGTCAGCGTGCTCGGCGGTATCTTCATCGGCAGCTATACGATCCCCGAACTGACGCTGCAAAACCTCCATCCGGAGGGTCTGCCGGTGTGGCCGTACATGTTCGTCACGGTCGCCTGCGGCGCGATCTCCGGTTTCCATGCCACGCAGTCTCCGATGATCGCCAAGTGCATCACAAGCGAAAAGCAGGGAAGAGCCGTTTTCTACGGCGCGATGATCGCCGAATCCGTGATTGCGCTGATCTGGGCGGCGGCGGGCGTCGCGTTCTACGGCGCGACCGACCTTTTGAACAATGCCCTGTCCACGCTCGGCCAGTCCGGCACCGTCTATGAAATCGCAAACACCATGCTCGGCTTTTTCGGCGGCGCGCTGGCGGTGGTCGGCGTCGTGGTGTGCCCGATCACGTCCGGCGATACCGCGTTCCGCAGCGCCCGATTGATATTGGCGGAGATCACCAAGCTCGACCAAAAGAAGATTCGCAACCGGCTGCTGATTACGGTTCCGCTGCTCGGCGTCGGCGCGATCCTCACACAGCTGGATTTCAACGTGCTGTGGCGCTATTTTTCGTGGAGCAACCAGACGCTTGCCATGGTTGCGCTTTGGACGATCACGGCGTATCTGGTGAAAACGAAAAAGACGTGGACAGTTTCTCTGATAACCGCCTTGCCCGCCGCCTTTATGTCGGCGGTCAGTCTCACGTATATTTTGATGGCAAGCGAAGGCTTCGGCTTGCCGCAGTCCGTCGCCTATCCTGCGGGCGCTTGCTTTGCCGCCGCGCTGTTTGCGGTGTATCTTGTTCTGTCGGTTCGCAAAGCGGCAAAAGAAAATAAGCGGTAAAGAAGACGGCGGCTTTGCGGCAAACAGCCCCAATGCACTTGACTTTTTGCGTAAATGTGGTATACTGATAACACTTTGAGAGGATTTCGGAAGCAGTACCGTTTATCGGCACGGCAAAGCGAGCGACCGGGTGGTGAGAGGGTCGCGCCGTGTACAGCGGGAAGACCGCCGGAGGATCGAAGCGGGTGCGCCCGATATTGCGCAAAGAGTCCCAAACAGGGTGGAACCACGCGTTGCTGCGTCCTTGTGTTTTTCGCAAGGACGCTTTTATTATTTCAAAATCATAATACTTTGGAGGATTACCGATATGCAAATCACGTTCCCCGACGGTTCCGTGCGGGAATATGAAAACGGAACAAACGCTCTCGATATCGCCGCATCTCTTTCGCAGGGACTGCGCAAGGCTGTGATCTGCTGCGAGATCGACGGCAAGCGCGCCGACGCGTTCATGCCCATCGAAAAGGACTGCTCGCTGAAGCTGCTGACCTTCGAGGATGAGGACGGCCGTTGGACCTATCGCCATACCGCGTCCCATATCCTCGCGCAGGCCGTCAAACGCCTGTGGCCGGAGGTCAAGCTCGCCATCGGCCCCGCCATCAAAGAGGGCTTCTACTACGACTTCGACGCGCCGTTCACGTTCTCGACCGAGGATTTCAAAAAGATCGAGAAGGAGATGGAGCGCATTTCGCGGGAAAATCTGCGCCTCGAACGGTTTGAGCTTCCGCGTGAGGAAGCGGTCAAGTTCATGGAGGAGAAGGGCGAGCCGTATAAGGTCGAGCTGATCAACGATCTGCCGGAGGGTGAGCCGATCAGCTTCTATCGGCAGGGCGAGTTCGTCGATCTCTGCGCCGGCACGCACGTTTCCACGACCGCGCGCATCAAGAACATTAAGCTGCTGTCCGTTGCGGGCGCGTATTGGCGCGGCTCCGAAAAGAACAAGATGCTGCAGCGCATCTACGGCACCGCGTTCGAAAAGAAAGAGGATCTGCAGGCGTACTTAACCAAGCTGGAGGAAGCCAAAAAGCGCGACCACCGCAAGCTCGGCAAGGAGCTGCATCTGTTCATGACCGATGAGCTCGTCGGCAAGGGTATGCCGATGTTCCTGCCCAAGGGCTACACGCTGTGGCGCATCCTCGAAAACTATATCCGCGATAAGGAAATCAAATCCGGCTATCAGCATGTTCTGACGCCGTGCATCGGCACCGTCGATCTCTATAAGATCTCCGGCCATTGGGATCACTATCAGCAGAACATGTTCCCGGCGATGAATGTCGAGGACGAAACCTACGTGCTGCGCCCGATGAACTGCCCGCACCACATGCGCATCTATGCCAATTCGCCGCACTCCTACCGCAACCTGCCGGTTCGCATCGGTGAGATCGCGCACGACTTCCGCTATGAAGCGTCCGGCACGCTGAAGGGCATCGAGCGCGGACGGCATTTCTGCCAGAACGACGCGCACCTGTTCGTCACGCCGGAGCAGATCAAGGACGAATTTGCCAAGGTCGTCGATCTGATCTTCACAACCTATAAGGATTTCGGTATCACCGATTACCGTTGCGTCCTGTCCCTGCGCGACCCCGCGGATAAGGTCAAGTACCATGACGACGACGAGATGTGGAACACCGCAGAGAACGCTCTGCGCGAGGTGCTGAACGAGATCGGCCTCGAGTACACCGAGGAGATCGGCGAAGCCGCGTTCTACGGCCCGAAGCTCGACGTCAACGTGACGCCCGCGGTCGGTGCGGAATACACGCTGTCCACCTGCCAGCTCGACTTCTGCCTGCCCGCCCGGTTCAACCTGACCTACATCGACAAGGACGGCAAGGAGCGCACGCCGGTCGTGCTGCACCGCGCGATTCTCGGCTCGCTCGATCGCTTCATGGCGTATCTGATCGAGGAAACGATGGGCGCGTTCCCGACTTGGCTTGCCCCGGAGCAGGTTCGCATTCTTCCGATCACCGACCGTACCGTGGAGTATTCCAACGAGCTGGCGGCCAAGCTGGACGAATACGGCCTCCGCGTCGAGGTGGACGCACGCAACGAAAAGATCGGCTTCAAGATCCGCGAAGCACAGATGCAGAAGATCCCGTACATGCTTGTCATCGGCGACAAGGAAGCCGAGGAAGGCACCGTCGCGGTTCGCTCCCGCAAGGAGGGCGATCTCGGCGCTATGGCGATCGACGCGTTCATTGCCAAGATCACCGAGGAAGTCCGCACCAAGAGCAAATAAGACCATATCGCTATCTATGGATCGCTCCGCTTTGGGGCGATCCTTTGTCATGCACGGAAGAATAACCTTGACGATAGCCCGCAAATGGCGTAAAATAAACAATATGGAAACCTATACGCATACCGAATCCAAACCCGCATACGGATGGCTTGCTCTGGCGGCGCTTGCAACGGCGCTGCTGATGACGGTCGCCTTTTTGATGGTGCCCGTCATGGACATGGGGGAGGAAGCCTACGCTGCGGCAACGGCCGTTGCCATGACGTATAACCTGCGTCTGCTGCTGATCGTGCCGCTGCTGTGCGTTGTGCCCGCGCTGTGGGCGAGATGCGCGTTCCGTGTGCATCCATGGACGCTCGGTGTGCTGACGGTGCTTGCGTATGCCGTTGCCTTCGGCATGACAAGGGACGCGCTGTCCGCGCTTTCGGGATCGCTGCTGATCGCACCGGCAAGCATTTTTCTCTATGCCATGCAGAAGCGCAAAATGAGCAACTTCTCCACGGTGTTTTATACGTCGATCATCCTGCTCGGCGGGCTGTTCCTTTGGATCGGGCTGAAGCCGCGCATCACCAACGGCGACGCATTCTATCCGCTGCGGCAGTATGCGGAGGCCGTAACCGTCACGACAAATGAGCTGATCAGTATGCTCGGCCTTACGGAGGAGCAGATCGCCAACAGCGAGTTTGCCCGCATCAAGGATATGCTGACGGACTTAAAGCTGTATCCGGAATCCTACATGATTGAGCTGCTGTATTATCCTGCGGCGCTCGCAGCCTTGGCAAGCGGGCTTTTATCGCACCTGTTCAATAAGCGAAAGACGGTGGATCTAACGCCGCTGCCGCCGTTTGCCGAATGGAAGGTGGAGGCGCCGTATTTCTACGGCACGCTGGCGCTGTCGGTTGTTTCGTATGTGCTTGCCTTGTCGGGCGTCAGCTACGGCAACGGCTTGCTCAGCATCGCTTATGCCCTGTGGATCCTGCCGATGAGCCTCGCCGGGCTGTGCGCCGTAAAGCGGATGACGACCGGGAGACCGTGGCTGTTCGCTGTTGCCTGCGTCTTTACCGGCATGTTCTTTTCAATGGCGGGTATGCTGCTCGCCACGGTCGGCACACTCAGCTTTATGCATGAGCAAATGCGAAAGCGGATGGAGGAGCGGAAGAAATGAAACAGTATCAAGGGTATCTGATCTTTCTCGGCGTATTCTTGGCACTTGCGGCGGCGGTGTTTGTGCCGTTTCACCAATACTGGTATGCGCTCGGCGTGCTGCTCGGCGGCATGGTGCTGTTTGCGGTAACGCTGATCTGGCTTTCGATGATCTCGCAGAAGCAGCAGGAGCGGATGGATCGCGTATTCCGCGAGAACGATTCCGCCGTGGCGCTGCTTGTCAACGAGGTCACGGTTCCGGCGCTGCTGTTCGATCCGGATACCGGTCGGATCGTTTGGCGCAACCCCGCTTTCCGGCAGATTTACGACGGTCGGAACATCACCGATATTCTGGAAACCTACAACCCGTCGCGTCCCGCCAATTCGCTGAACGAGGAGATCGGCGGCAATGCATATCAGGTGCTGAACCTTGTCGTGCCGCGTCGCCACGAAAAGCAGCTGATCCTGCAATACTGGCTCGACCGCACCGAGGCCGCGCACTATCAGCGGCTCTATACCGAGCAGCGCCCCTATACCGCGCTGGTCTATGTCGATAACTATGAGGAGCTCACGCGCGATTCGCAGATTCGCAGCACGGCGGTGCTGGCCGAGGTCGAACGGCTCGTTTCGGAGCTTTGCAAACGGCTCGGCGGCGTTTATCGCCGGTATGAAAACGGACGCTTTTTGTTAATCATCGAGGCCAAGCAGGCCGCGCAGCTCGAGCAGGAAAAGTTCCCGCTTTTAGAAGAGGCGCATCGGATCGACACCGGCTCCGGCACGGTCGTGTCGCTGTCAATGGCGCTTGGCATCGCGCCGCGCCTCAACCAGTCCGAGCAGGATGCGCGGCAGGCAATGGAGCTGGCGCTCGGCCGCGGCGGCGATCAGGTCGTCGTCAAGGACGGGCAGGACTATCGCTTCTACGGCGGGCGGCGGCTGCAGGACGCGCGCCAGTCCCGCGTCAAGGCGCGTCTGTTCTCCAAGGCTTTGGCGCAGCTGTTTGAAAACTCCGGCGATGTGTTCATCATGGGTCACAAGAACTCCGATATGGACTGCTTCGGCTCCGCGCTCGGCATTATGACCTGCGCCAACCATATCGGGCGCCATGCCTATATCATCATTGAAGGGCCGAACACGATGATCGAGGACGCGCTCGGCCGCATGGAATCCGACGGCTCGGCGGCGGGCCTGATCATCCATCCGGACGAAGCTGCCGAAATGATGACCTCCACATCGGTGCTCGTTGTCGTCGATACGCAGCGCGCATCGAATACCGTTGCGCCGGAGCTTTTGGAGCGTGGCGAGCGCATCGTGGTCATCGACCATCACCGCCGCAACGCCGATTACATCGACAATGCCACGCTGCATTATCTCGAATCCCGTTCCTCGTCCGCGAGCGAGATGGTCACGGAGGTTATGCAGTACTTTGCGGATAACGTCAAGCCCTCGTCATTCACGTGCAGCGCGCTGCTCGCCGGCATCACGACCGATACCAAGCAGTTTGCGTTCAACGTCGGCTCGCGCACGTTTGAGGCAGCGGGCTATTTACGCCGCAACGGTGCGGACCTCGGCTCGGTTAAGTCGATGTACCAGAACGACTACGAAAGCTATGTGCATTGCGCAAACGTCGTCGAGCGCGCAACGATCCGCAAGAGCGGGATCGCCGTGTCCTATTGCGAAAAGACCGTGCCGGACAGCCGCTTGATCTCCGCACAGGCGGCGGATGAGCTGCTCGGCATTCGCGGCATCCGCGCGGCGTTTGTGCTCGGCGAGACGCCGGAGCTCGTTTCGATTTCCGGGCGCAGCTTCGGAGAGATCAATGTGCAGGTGATATTGGAAAAGCTCGGCGGCGGCGGCCATCTGACGATGGCGGGCGCGCAGATCATGGGTGCATCATGGCAGGAGGCCATGGAAAAGCTGATGCCGTTGATCGAGCAGTATGAACAGGAAAATACCGACATTTGAGAAAGGCAGGTACCGAATATGAAGGTTTTGTTGGGACAGGATGTGAAAGGAACGGGCAAGAAGGGTGAGATCGTCGAGGTCAGCGACGGTTACGCGAGAAACTTCCTGCTCCCGCGCAAGCTTGCGACCCCCGCGGATGCGGCGGCCGTCAACGCGGCGAATATCCAGAAGAGCGCGGCGCAGCACCGTAAGTTCACGGCGGGCGTCAAGGCGCGTGAGAATGCCGCACAGCTGGAGGGAAAGCGCGTCACGATCCATGCCAAGGTCGGCGAGAATGGCAAGCTGTTCGGCGCGATCACGGGCAAGGAAGTCGCCGCGGCGCTGAAGGAACAGCTCGGCATCGAGGTGGATCGCAAGAAAATCGCCGTGGATCCGATCAAGACAACCGGCGAATATACCGCAAAGCTCAGCCTGTTTGAGAACGTTTCGACGACGCTGCGCGTGATCGTCAGCGAATAACCCCGCATGGAACAGCCACAACAGCCGCAAACCGAAGCCCGACGCGACATCGAGCGCGCTCTGCCGAACAATCTGGAGGCGGAACGCTCGGTGCTCGGCGCTATGCTTATCGAGGTGGAGGCGCTCGACGCGATGATCGAGCAGCTCCAGCCCGAGGACTTTTATTTGGCGGCGCATAACTATATCTTTGCGGCCATGCGCGATACGCGCTTAAACGGCCACGCGGTAGATTTGATCACGCTCGGCAACACGCTGGAGCGTGCGGGCAAGCTCGACGCCATCGGCGGCGTAATGTATCTGACCGAGCTGATGAAGTTCGTGCCGACCGCCGCCAACGTCCAGTACTATGCCGCCATCGTGCAGGAACATTCGATGCAGCGGCAGATGATCAAGCTCGGCAACGAAATGATCCGCGACGGCATGGACGATCAGAAGTCCGTCGAGGAATCGCTTAATTCCGCCGAGCGCAAAATCTACGATATCACGATGCGCAAGTCTGAGGATTCGCTGTCCCCCGCAAAGGATATCGTGCCTGCGACGCTGAACCAGATCGGCGAGCTGATCCAAAGAAAGGGAAAGCTGACCGGCATCGCTACCGGCTTTTCTAAGCTCGATCGGCTCACCAACGGCCTGCAAAAGAGCGATTTGATCATCCTTGCCGCGCGTCCTGCTATGGGCAAATCCGCGTTTGCCATGAACATCGGCCAGTATGCCGCCCTGCATGACAGCCGCGCTGTCGCCGTGTTCAGCTTGGAAATGAGCAAGGAACAGCTGATGATGCGTATTCTTTGCACCGAGGCGGGCGTAGATTCGCAGAAGATTAAGGACGGCTCCTTGGATGACGCCGAAACGCAGCGACTCATGGAAGCCGCGACAATGATGCAGGCGACTAAGTTCTACATCGACGATACGCCGGGCGCGACCGTCGCCGCGATCCGTTCCAAATCCCGCCGCTTGCAGGCGCAGCAGGGGCTTGACCTGCTGATCATCGACTATATGCAGCTGATTCAGGGAACCGGCATGGGGCAGCGCAAGAGCGACAGCCGCGTGCAGGAGGTTTCCGACATGACGCGTGCCTTGAAGCTGCTCGCCCGCGAATTACAGGTGCCGATCATTTTGCTTGCACAGCTCAACCGCGGCCCGGAAACGCGTCAGGATCACCGGCCTATGGTATCCGACCTGCGCGAATCCGGCTCGATCGAGCAGGACGCGGATATGGTCATTCTGCTGTATCGCGCGTCGGTTTATGACAAGGACGCCGGAAACGAGTCCGAAGCCATCGTTGCCAAGAACCGTCACGGCCCGACCGAGACGATCAAGCTCGCGTTTGAAGGCCAGTATACCCGCTTCCGCACGCTCCTGGAAGAGGGCGAGATGCCGTAAGCATATAACCGAAAAAGCGAGGCTCGAAAAAGGAGGCTCTTCGTAAGGAAGTAGCCTGCTTCGATTTCAATAACCCGGAATGGATGCTTGAAACGGTAATGCCATTATGAAATAACCCGGAAATTTTCCGGTAAGCTGATGAATAGGGAGATATGTATATGGCATCGTGGATGATACATCTGAGAATTGCCGACGAGCTTCTTCTGTGTCTTGATGGGATTGATGAAACGGCATTTGTCATGGGAAATATAGCGCCGGACAGCGGAGTGCCAAACTCGGACTGGACAGAGTTTCATCCCCCAAAAACTATAACACATTTTTATAAAAGGACGGAGACGGGAAAGATAATTGATGTCAGTTTCTTCTGTGAAAGATATTTTAATCAAAGCCTTATCCGGACTTACAGCATACAGGAATACTCTTTCTTCCTTGGCTATTATCTCCATCTTTTGACTGATATCCGATGGACAGAGATGATTATTTCCAAACTAAAAAAGGATTACGCCAAAGCATATTCTGAGAACAAAAGCAAACTGATCGAGGCTGCAAAAGAGGATTGGTACGATCTTGATTTCCTTTATTTGACAACGCATCCTAATTGTAAAGCCTTTTCTCTTTATGAGAATGCCGTAGGGTTTGACAATATATTCATGGACATTTTCAGCAGGGATGCGTTTGACAATAGGCGTGCATATATTTGTGGCTTTTATCATAGCGAAGAACATGGTGAACTGTATAGAGAGTACCGATATTTGACACAGGAACAAGCAGATGCCTTTGTTATGGACACATCGAAATGGCTTTTGGAACAAGCAAATCGTATTTCAACATAGAAGAGGAGCAGATCTTTTTCTGCTGATCAGAACATAGTCCATTCTCCGTAACGATCATAAGTATCGGATTTTGCTGCCGAAAACCAAGAATGAAAGAGAAAACAGGAGTGATTGACAATGTCACTCCTGTTTTACTATGTGGGGTATCGGCCTCGCTTTCGTCTACATGTTTTTAATGCAGCGCCTTTGTCGGGCATGCCTTGGTGCATTCAAAGCAGAGAATACATTCGGTGCCGTTTTCGCGCTTGCGGCTCGGATCGTTGACCGCTACATTCATCGGGCAGACGCGCAGGCATTTATTGCAATGCACGCACTTCGACGTGTCGCATTGGATCCGCAGCAGGGAAAAATAGCTCATCGGCTTTAAGAATACGGTGACGGGGCAGAGGTACTTGCAGAATGCGCGGTTGTCCTTCAATAGCAGCGCCAGCGCAATGCCGACGCCGTAGTAGACCGCGTTGCCGATCAGAAACGCCCAGAACAGGATCGTTTCTTTTTCCTGCATGTGCAGCAAAAACAGCGCCGACACGAACGCAAGCGAGAGCCCAAACATCACATACCGCAGCCAACCGAATTTCTTTCGCGGATAGCGCGGCGTTTTATAGGGCAGCAGATCGAGCACCATCGCCGTCCAACACGCGTACCCGCACCAGCCTCGGCCGAAAAGCAGCGGCCCGAAGATCTTGGCGACCGCATAGTGGATCGTGGCGGCTTCGAATACGCCCGAAAACAGGTAATACCAAAAGCCCTCGAGCTGCATGTTCTCCCGCCCGATCAGACCGAGATACACCAGCATATACGTGCCGACCGCAAACTGCACAAATCGCCGCGCGTGCTTCCATCCAAAGGCATACAGCGCAAGCCCTGTGGCGATGCAGATGCCGATATAGCTGAAATTGAACAGATAAAACAGATTATCCTTTGTCAGCCACAGCACAACGGCGACCGTCTCAAACACCGCGAGCAGCAGCGCCGGAAACCACAGCCTTTTCAAAATCGAACGCATATCCCCTTAACCCCTCTTTTGCGCGTTTTTCTTCACGCCCTTATTGTAGCATAAACCGATCAAAAAGCAATGTCTTTTCCGTTGCATCCACCCGCATGTCCGCAACCGGTCGTTGTACGGCGTGGCGCCGATTACACGTTTGTGCCCTCGTTTTCATACAGCAGCGTCAGACTATCCGGCAGCGCGGTGATCTTCTCCTTGATGAACAGCGGATACAGATATGTTTTTGAAAGCGTCTCAAACGGCAGCCAAGTAAACGTTTGCCGATGCTCGCGCTCCCGGTGCATGAACGTATCGCCGCGCGACGTGAGCGATTCTTCCGGCTCGATCAGATAGTAACAGCATAGCTCATGGTAGCGGTTTTGTGACACGTCCTCGGTGAAGAAGCTCTGCACCAGCCACAGCGGGCGCACAAGCTTCGCTTCGATGTCAAGCTCCTCCCGACATTCCCGCAGAACGGCGGCTTCGAAAGTTTCCCCAAGGTGCACGCGTCCGCCGGGAAGGTAATAGTACGGCGAACGCTCGTCCCGCATCGCAAGCAGCTTGTTGTCGTGCAGAAACACGGCTGCGACACGCACATTGAACACACCGTCGGGGCAGGGAAAGGTCAGATCCATTGTACAGTACGCTCCTATTTGGCGAGGACGAAAAACCGTCCGTATATCCGGATACAACAAAGACCCCACCGAAATGGGGCCTTGCTGCTTTGCAATGGGTTCCAAGGAGAGAAATTATCTCTTGGAGAACTGGGGCGCACGGCGGGCTGCATGCAGACCGTACTTTTTGCGCTCCTTCATGCGCGGGTCACGGGTGAGGAACCCGGCCTTCTTCAGAACCGCACGATAGTCGGGATCAACGGTGAGCAGCGCGCGGGCGATGCCGTGACGGATCGCACCGGCCTGACCGGTCGTGCCACCGCCGAAAACGTTGACGTTCACGTCGAACTTGTCGAGCGTGTTGGTCAGTACGAGCGGGGAACGGACGATCATCTTCAAGGTCTCCAGACCGAAGTAATCGTCGATCTCACGCTTGTTGACGGTGATTGCGCCGGAACCCGGGAGGAGACGAACGCGGGCAACGGACTTTTTCCGTCTGCCGGTACCGATATAAGCTGTCTTTGCCATAATCTTACTCCTTCCTTATTTGAGTTCCAGGGCCTTGGGCTGCTGCGCCTCATGATTGTGGTTCGGGCCGGCATACACGCGGAGCTTCTTGAGCATCTGGCGGCCGAGCGGGCCCTTCGGCATCATGCGACGGATGGATTCATAAACGGCAAACTCGGGCTTCTCCGCGAGCAGGTGACGGTAGGACACCTCTTTGAGTCCGCCCGGATAACCGGTGTGATGAACGTACTTTTTATCGTCCAGCTTCTTGCCGGTGAGGACAACCTTATCGGCGTTGACGATGATCACGTGATCTCCGCAATCGACATGCGGGGTGTAGATGGGCTTATGCTTGCCGCGGAGGATGGCTGCTACTTGGGACGACAGACGACCGAGCACCATATCGGTGGCGTCCACAACATACCAGCTGCGCTCAACGGTTTCGCCCTTTGCCATATAGGACTTCATGGCGATTCCTCCATAAAATAATGATTTTGAAAGTTGCTGTCATGGGACGTGATCGGTCGGGGCTGTGACAGATTTCGCCCAATGGCACACCGAATATATTAACAAAACATACCGCGCATGTCAAGCGGTATTTTCAAGATATAGTCGTATTTTTTCTCAGTTTTTGCACATACTGTAGGCATCTTTTCTCATAAGGAGCGCACTATGCAAAAACACACACGTTTTTATCCGGTTGCCCTGCACGGCGCGGGCGGTCAGAACCTTCCCGCCGACCGCGAAATCTTCCGTAAGCCGCCGAGGGCGGAGGAACGGGCATGAAAAGTCGCACGCTTTCTCCGGAGGCCGAAGCCTATCGCACGCTCGTCAAGGAGCGTCAGCCCAAGAGCAAAGTGCTCTCGCAATGCGTGAGGGCGTTTACGGTCGGCGGACTGATCTGCCTTTTGGGGCAGGGCCTGCACGACCTGTACGCCGTCGTGCGGCGGCTCGATGAAGCCGCGGCAGGCACATGGACCTCGATCACGCTGGTCGGTCTTGCGGCGCTGCTGACCGGGCTCGGTCTGTATGATCGCATCGGCGCGTTCGCAGGCGCGGGCAGCGTCGTTCCGATTACCGGCTTTGCCAATTCGATTGCCGCGCCGGCGATGGAGTTCAAGACCGAAGGCCTGATCCTCGGCACCGGCGCAAAGCTGTTCACAATTGCCGGTCCCGTGCTCGTCTACGGCATCGGAGCGAGTATCATCTGCGGACTTGTCTATTGGGTGATCGGACTGCTGTAAGGCTTACGGGGTCTCGCTCGTTTCGGACGTAATGCTGTCGGCAGCTTCAGCAGACGATGCTGTCGACTCGTTCATTTCTACGGAACCGTCAGGTTCGTTCTCTTCGGTGGCTTCCGTGCCGGGCAGCACATATTCGTTTGGGAAGACCTCGCGCGGAATATAGACCATATCGCGGATCGAACGTATCGAACCGGGACTGTTGACAAGCTCGCTGCCGCGAGTCATCTGCGCGGAAATGCCGCCGTCAAGATTATAAGCCGCAACACAGCCAAGTTCGTGCATCAGCGTCGCAAGCTCCTCGATCGAAAGCCCGTAGGAATAGCCCTTTTGTCGCCCGTCTACAAGGACGAAGCAATAGTGACCCGGCTCATAATAGCCGATTGCCGAACGTGGATTGCGCGACGCGATCGTGTCGGGCAAATTGAATTTCGTTTTTGGCTCGCCGTTCTCGTCCAAAAGACTCGGCCCGAAGTTCCATGTGATCCACGGATCCCTGGCTTGAATCGCCGCGGGATCAATTTCCTTCGGATCGTAGGTTTCCATTGTGCCGTCCTTATACAGCACGCAAAGGTCGCGCTTGTACTTTTTGCTATCATAGGCGACCTCGCCGTTGATCACGACGTAGGAAGGGTATTTGGGCGAGCAGTAGTCGCCGGAAAGCGCCAGCAGAGAATCGTACGTCTTTGAGAGCTTTTTCGCCGAAGCAGTCGCGCCGAGACGGAATTTCTCATTGGCCTGCGCGCGGCGGATGCTCGACACATCCTGCACCCATATATCCGCAACAAAAAACACAAGCGACAGCCCGGTTCGTTCCTTGTCCTGTACACGCGTGATCGTAAAGCTGCGCGTCGCATCGCGGTATTCTTCCTTGGTATCCGTCACCGTTTCCGAAAACCGATCGGCATAATGCCAGTCTAAAATGCCGAGCGGCGAGGGGGTAGGCGTCGGCGAGGGCGTGGGCGCGGGTGTCGGAGACGGAGTAGGAATGGGTGAGGGTGTGGGCGTCGGGATCGGCGTCGGCGTTGGGACGGGCGACGGTGAGGGCGTCCATTCAATGACCACGGTTTCCTGCTGATAGACAGCGCCGGGGGTCACTTTGATCGGCTGCGGCGTTGCAGGATGCGCATTGGCTTCCTGCCGCGGCGCAGCACATGCCAGTGTGATGCCGATAACGCCGAGCAGCCCTATATATGGAAAGAAACGTTTTTGCAAAGGTTGTTCCGTTCCGCCCGCAATGGCGGGCTTTTTGTTTGTCGAATTATATCATTTTTTGCTTGCCTTGTCTACCGGCCGCCCGTGTCCGATTTGTAAATTGTAAAGTTCGTTTTCCAAATACAACCGTTTTCCGACAATATGCGCCGCAAGATGTGAAACCGGAGAACTGTATTTTTGCGTTTTATGAACACGTTCGGATTGACAGAATAACGGAAATATGATATATTTATTGTAAATAATATGTAAATACGGAGAAAGGCATGAACGGATTCGAACGTACACCGTCGGGATGGACGCTGACGGCGCAAAAGCCGGTGCTGGCGCATACCGACGAAAAACCTTTTGTGACAGCTTTACAGCGGGAAAAGGTCTATGAAGCGGATCGCGGCACCGTGACCGTGCAGGTTAAGGAGACCGCGCGCATCGACCTTACGACGCTGACCGAAAACGGAGACACGCTGATCCTTTCCGGGCAGGGTCATACGCTTGCGGTGAAGGTCGAAACGCTGCCGGACGGCGTGCGGCTGCATTTTGCCGGCGAGGAGGGCATGGCTTATCGTTTCCGCCTGCCGCACGAAGAAACGGAGGCCGTGTTCGGCGGGGGCGAGCAGTACCGGCAGGTAAATCTGCGCGGCGAGCATGTCGTCAATTTCGTGTCCGAGCACATCAAGGCCAAAACCATTATTGAAAAAGCGATCCTGCCGCGTAAGCGTTACCGCGAAAAGACGCACGCGGATATCGGCACCTATGCGCCGATGCCGCTGTTTGTCACGGATGCCGGACGGCTGATTCTGTTTGACGTGGACGCGGACGGCATTTCTGAATTGAAAGACGATTGGACCTTTACGTTCGACGCCTGCCCGCGGAGCCTCACGATTCTGTTCGGCGACAGTTTCCGCGCACTTTCGCTGCACCTTGCCGAGCTGATCCCGAACCGCATGGGCGTGCCGGATTGGTGCCACGACGGCATGATCCTCGGCGTGCAGGGCGGCACGGAAACGATCCTCCGCAAGGCATTCGCCATGCTTGATGCGGGCGCGAAGGTCGCGGGCGTGTGGAGCCAGGACTGGTCGGGCAACAACCGCACGGTCATGGGGTATCAGGTCTGGTGGAACTGGGAGGTCGATGATAAGCTTTATCCCGATCTGAAGGGCGCGATTCAAAAGCTCAACGCGCGCGGCGTGAAGTTTTTGGGCTACATCAATCCGTATCTGGTCAAGGACGGGCATTTATACAACGTCTGCAAGGACAAGGGATACTTGATCACCAAGCAGGACGGCTCGATCTATCATATCAAATCCACAACGTTCGATGCGGGCATGCTCGATTTAACAAATCCCGAAGCCGTGCGCTATTGCAAGGACGTGCTGATTAAGCAAAATATGCTCGATCTTGGCATGTCGGGCTGGATGGCGGATTTCGGCGAATATCTTCCGGTGGACTGCGTGCTGCACGACGGCGATCCGAAAAAGCTGCATAACGTGTGGCCGGTGCTGTGGGCGAAGCTCAACCGCGAAGCCA
>CAMHJE010000018.1:0-24170 GCA_946185305.1 uncultured Clostridia bacterium
CTTTTTTCTTTCAGTTCTTTTTCATTCTTCTTTTCTTTCATGAGAAAGAAAAGAAGAACCAAGAAAAGAAAGCAGGGATTTTTTGGGGATGAAACAAGATTTTTCAAGGGAGCGATGCCGGTGGATATTCCCTTTCTCCGGCTTCTTTTTCGGTTCCTTTTTCTTCACCGTGGAAGAAAAAGGAACATTCTCTCCCTGTACATCCAATCAGCCCTTGAAGATATGCTCGTTGGCGTCGGCCTTCCAGAGCCACGAATGCTCCGGATCGTCGATGCGCGTCTTCTGCCACGGATCGCCGTCGAGGTGCCGGATGCCCCACGCGTAGCACATGGCATAGCCGGGGGCGGCCGCCTGCGAATGGAAGCCGTGGTTGATGACCGCGCAGCCGTTATGCCCGGTCTTGTAGATCTCGCCGTTCGCAAAGCCCGCGCCGAAGCCCTGCGGGTAATCGAAGCGGTAGAAATACACCTCCGGCTGCGGATGATGATGCGGCGGGTAGCTCGACCACTTGCCCGGGAAGTTCAGCACCTCGCCGAGCACCATGTTCGAAAACGGCGCGTTCTCATAATCGAAGAACGTCTTGATCTCGCGGCGCATCGCGCCCATCAGCTCGCCGTTCGCGCCCGCGTGCTGCACCTGCACCGTTTCCGGCGTGTACATGACGGGCTCATAATCGCGCTCGTTGACCGTGCGCTGGATGTACACCTCCGATTGGCTGTGCGCGGTAAGCTCGATCTTCGTGTGATGCGGGGCGAGCAGGCAGTAGGCCTCGTGCCGGAAGCAGTCCGGCCGGTCGCCCTCCACGGTCTTGTCCGCATAGCGGAACGTGACCTTGCCTTCAAACAGCAGTACGGCGGTTTCCTTTTCATCGGCTTCGATGGTATAGGTATCGCCGTCCTCCATCACGAGCAGGCCGACGTCCATCTGCGTGCCGAGATCGTCAACCGCGGCGTCGATATACGCGTTATACCCGCGGCGGATTTCCTTGGTAAAATACATAATCGCTCCTTACAGACCGGTATGCTCCGCGATATACTTGCGGCCCTTGATCGCGTATTCGAGCGGGTTTGCCTTGGCGGGATCCTGCTCCGCCTCGACAAGCAGCCAGCCCTCATAGTGCGCGTCGGACAGCACCTTGAACACCGGGTCGAAGTCCACGTCGCCGTCGCCGGGGACCGTGAACGCGCCGTTGCGCACGGCGGTCAGGAACGACCAGTTGTTCTTTCTTGCTTCCTCGACGACCGGGAGGCGCATATCCTTGAGGTGGACATGGCCGACGCGGTCCACGTACTTTTTCAGCATCGTCAGGGGATCCTCGCCCGCGAACGTGAAGTGACCGGTATCGTAGCACAGGAAGACGTAGCGCGGATCGGTGTTCGCCATCATGCGATCCGTCTCCTCGGCGGTCTGCACGACGGTGCCCATGTGATGATGGAAGCAGAGCTTGAAGCCGCGTTCCACGGCGATCTTGCCGAGCGCGTCGAGGCCCTTGCACAGACGATCCCATTCCTCGTCGTTCATCACGTGCTTATGGCCGCCCGTGAGGATCGGCGTTTCGGTCTGCCCCTGAATCGAATAGCTCTGCTCGGAAACGTTGATGCGGTTTGCGCCGACGGCGGCCAAAAAATCCAGTTCCTTATTGAACGCCGCAATGTTTTCCTCCAAGGGCTTGGTGAGCAGGAACGACGAGAACCAGCGGCTCGCAATGCGCATCCCGCGAAGATCGAGCTCCCACTTCAATTCCTTCGGGTCCTTCGGATACTTGTTGCCGATCTCGCAGCCCGTGAAGCCCGCGAGCGCCATTTCGGAGACGGTCTGACGGAACGTATTCTCCGCGCCGAGCTCCGGCATATCGTCGTTGCACCAGCCGATGGGTGCGATGCCGAGGTGTACCTTTTCCTTGTTGAACATAGCCATAGTGTATTAAACTCCTTTCGGTTTACCGTTCCGTTAAATTCTGGCAACGCCGGACTTGCGCGCCGCTTCCGCGACCGCCTTTGCCACGGCGGGACCGACGCGCTTATCAAACGCGGCGGGGATGATATAGTCGGCGGAAAGCTCCTCATCGGAGATCAGGTCGGCCAGCGCCTGCGCCGCCGCCATCTTCATTTCCTCGTTGATATCGGAGGCGCGCACATCGAACGTGCCGCGGAAGATGCCCGGGAACGCAAGAACGTTGTTGATCTGGTTCGGGAAGTCGCTTCTGCCGGTCGCAATGACCTTGGCGCCGCCTGCCTTCGCATCGTCCGGGAAGATTTCCGGCGTCGGGTTTGCGCAGGCAAAGATGATCGCGTCGCGGTTCATCGTCTTGACCATCTCGGTCGTGACGGTGTTCGGCGCCGAAACGCCGATGAACACATCCGCGCCGACCAGCTGATCGGCCAGGCTGCCCGCCTTGTGCTCGAGGTTCGTGACCTCCGCCATCTCCTCCTTGATCCAGTTCAGACCGTCGCGGCCCTTATAGATCGCGCCCTTGCGGTCGCACATCGTGATATGTTTGAAGCCGGCGGAAAGCAGCAGCTTGACGATTGAGATCGCCGCGGCGCCCGCGCCGCTTGTCACGACCTTCACGTCCTCTTTCTTCTTGCCCACAACCTTCAGCGCGTTCGTGAGGCCCGCGAGCGTAATGACGGCGGTGCCGTGCTGATCGTCGTGGAAGATCGGAATATCGCACTTTTCCTTGAGCTTGCGCTCGATCTCAAAGCAGCGGGGCGCGGAAATGTCCTCTAAGTTCACGCCGCCGAAGGAGCCGGACAGCAGGTAGATCGTGTTCACGATCTCGTCCACGTCATGCGACTTGATGCAAAGCGGGAACGCGTCCACGTCGCCGAACGACTTGAACAGCACGCACTTGCCCTCCATGACCGGCATACCGGCTTCCGGGCCGATATCGCCAAGGCCCAATACCGCGCTGCCGTCGGTGATGACGGCGCAGAGGTTGTGGCGGCGGGTCAGCTCATAGGACTTGTTGACGTCCTTTTGAATCTCCAGACACGGCTGCGCGACGCCGGGCGTATAAGCAAGGCTCAGATCCTCTTTCGTGGCGACCGGGACCTTCGAAATGACCTCGATCTTGCCCTTCCACTCTCCGTGCAGACGGAGCGACTCTTTTGCGTAATCCATGAAAGCTCTCCTTTTATTTTTCGGTAACGACCGTCGGCAGCGTCGAGCCGCCGTACGGCATGGCAAGGATCGTCGCGTCCCTGCCCAATTTTTCCAAAGCGGCGTCCAGCGCCGCCTGCGCGGACGGCTGCGGAACGAGGAACAGCGAGCGCACAAAGTCCGGATCGAGCTCGGACACGAGATCGACCTCGGCGCGCTCCAGCACCATGGCAATCGCCGCGGCCTTGTGCCCGCCGAGCTTGAATTCCCGTTCGATGCGCTCGATCAGGCTGTGCGCCGTCGGCGCGGTCGTCATCCATTTCTCAAAGGTTTTCTCCCCAAGGCCCTCCTTGCAGGAGCCGATCAGAATGATCACGCCGCCGTCGCGCACGGCATGCTTGGCATTATCCAGCGCCTTCTGCGTCTGATACAGGTTCAGATCCTTCGGCGCGCCGCCCTGCGATACCAGTACGATATCGGCGGGCTGCCTGAGCTCCTTGCGATACAGCGTATCCAGGAATTTGCAGCCCTCGCGGTGGGCCTTGGTCACATCGCCCGCCACCGCGCGTAAAATTTCCTTATGCTCGCTCAGCACGACGTTCACAATAAAGTCGATGCCGAGCATGTCGCCCGCCTCCTCGATATCGAGGCGCAGCGGGTTCGTTTCGAGCGCGCCGGCCTTGGCTTCGGGCAGGATCATGCGGCTGTGGTTCGCCTGAATCGCGGCGCGTGTCGAGCAGCCGGGCATGACGGCCTTTGCGCCGCCGGAATAGCCCGCAAAATAGTGATATTCGATGTTGCCGAGGCAGATCCTGCGGTCGGCTTCCGCCACGACGCGCGTGATATCCACGGGCGTCCCGCGCGAGGTCGTGCCAAACGACACGCAATCGTCCGGATCGCTGTCCACGCAGCGGATTTCGGCATAGGCGCGCTCTCCCGCCAAGCGGCGCTGCTCCTCCGGCGTTTGCTTCCGATGGCTGCCGAGCGCAAAGACAAGCGTGATATCCTCTTTCCGGATGCCCGCCGCATACAGCTCGTCGAGCAGCGCGGGCATGACCTTATAGGTCGGCATCGGGCGCGTGATATCGCTCGTGACGATGGCAACCGTTTCCCCGGGATGCACGATCTCCTTGAGGCGCGGCGAACCGATGGTGTCGGCCAAGGCGCGACGCACCTCAGCCTCCCCCACAAGACCTACCGGAACCTCGTTTGCGTGCAATTCCCCCAGGAAATGCTCCTCCGGCACCTCAACCTCCTGGCAGCCCGTGCCGAATCCGAAACGCAGTTTCATATTCGTTATGCTTTCCTTTTCTGTACAGTCGGATTATTTCTTCCGCGCGACGACGGCCTTGATCTGCTCCTCGATGTGCTTGGCGGTCAGGCCGAAGCGTTCCTGCAGATAGCTCTGGGTGCCGACCTCGCCGAACTCGTCCTCGACCGCAACGCACGCGGCGGGAACCGGGCAGCGCTCGCCGAGCACTTCCAGCACGGTGTCATACAGACCGCCGTGACGGTTCGCGTTCTCCGCAACGACGACGGCGCCGGTCTTTTCGGCCCATGCAGCCACGGCGTCCGCGTCGATCGGCTTGATCGTGAAGCAATCGACGACCGCGACGGAGATGCCCTCTTTTTCGAGAGCGGCCGCCGCCTGCAGCGCCTCATGCAGCATAATGCCCGCCGCGAACACGACGGCGTCGGTGCCTTCGCGCAGCGTAACGGCCTTGCCGATCTCGAGCTCGCTGCCGTCCTCATAGATGCGGGCGAGCAGCTTTCTGCCGACGCGGATATACTTGATGCCCGGACGGTTCACGCACTGCTTCAGCACGGAGATGAGGCAGGTCGGGTCGGACACGTCGATGATCGTGGAATGCGGCAGCACGTTGTACAGCGCGACATCCTCGAACGGCATGTGCGTGCCGCCGTTCATCGTGGCGGTAACGCCGGGGTCGGTGCCGATGACCGTGATATCGTTCTTGCCGTAGCCGCCGGACAGGAAGATCTGGTCATACATGCGGCGCGACGCGAACGGGCCGAAGGAGTGGATGATCGGCTTGAAGCCCGCGACGGCAAGACCTGCCGCCACGCCCGCCATGTTCGCTTCGGCGATGCCGCAGTCGATGGCGCGCTCGGGGTTCTTCTTCGCCCACTTCAGCGTGCCGGAGCAGCTCATCAGGTCGGCGTCGAGATAGATCGTGTCGGGATCGTTGTCCACGATCTCGGCAATCGTTGCACCAAGGACCTCTTTGCAAAGACGGGGGTCCATTTCTCCGTTATAAACGATCTTCTTCATGTTACGCCTCCAATGCCGCAAGCTCCGCTTTGAGTTCGGCGGTCCACTTTGCGTACCGCTCGTCGTTCACGGGCATGCTGTGGTTCATTTCGGTGTTCTCAACGTCCGCGATGCCGTGACCCTTCACGGTGTCCAGCACGATCGCATACGGCTTGTCGCCGCCCTTGCGGGTGCGCTCAAGCGCCTCGGCAATCGCCTCCACGTCGCTGCCGTCCACCTTAACGGTGTCGAAGCCGAACGCCTGCATCTTCGCCACGAAATCGCCCTGCGGCAGCACCTCGTCGGTGTAGCCGTCCAGCTGACGCTTGTTCCAGTCGATCAAAACGACCAGATTGCCGAGCTTCTTCGCGCTGGCGAACATGTAGGACTCCCAGCACTGGCCCTCGTCCGATTCGCCGTCGCCGACGATCAAAAACGTGCGGCAGTTGCGGCCCTTCAGCTTGTCGCCGAGCGCCAGTCCCGCGGCCTGCGAGGTGCCCTGGCCCAGAGAACCGGTCGTCACGTCGACGCCGGGCGTCTTGTTGCGGTCGCAATGGCTCGGCAGCCGCGTGCCGCCGCGGTTCATCGTCAGCAGCTCTTCATAGGGGAAGAAGCCCTTGACGGCCAGCGTGCCGTATACGGCGGGGCCGGCATGACCCTTGGAGACGACGAGCTTGTCGCGCTCCGGCCACTTGGGGTTCTTGGGGTCATAGCGCATTTCACGCCCGTAGAGCACCGCGAGCACGTCGCCGATGCTCATCGCGCCGCCGATATGGCCGGAGCCGATGCCGTGGATCGCATCAAGCGCCGCCATGCGGATACGGACCGCAAGCGCCTGCAATGCTTTCTTTTCCTGTAATTCCATACTGTGTTTCCCTCTCTCCTTTATTTCAGCGGCAATGTAGAGCCGTGCCGCAAGGCTTTCACAACGGGCAGCTCCTCCCCGCTCAGGAAGCGGATCAACGCGCCGCCGCCCGTGCAGATGTAACCGATCTTATCGGTGAGCTTGTATTTCTCGGTCGCGGTGATGCTGTCGCCGCCGCCGAGCACCGTGAAGCCCTCGGTATCGGCCAGCGCCTGCCACAGCGCCTTGGTGCCGTATTCGCTCGGCGCCTGCTCGAACACGCCCATCGGGCCGTTGACGAACACGGTCTTGGCCGCAAGGATGCGCGCGCGGTAGTCCGCCGCCGTCTCATGGCCGATGTCGATTGCGCCGATCTCGGCGGGAATTTCGCCGACCTTCGCTTCATGCCGCTCGCCGTCCGTCACCCACGCAAGGTCCGTCGGCAGAACGATCTTGTCGCCGTAGGTCTTATACAGCTCGCGCGCGACCTCGTAGTATTCGGTATAGTTCGATTTTTCGATAAACGCCGCGCTGCCCGCGCCGATGTCGTTGCCGAGCGCGATCAGGAAGATATTCGCCACAAGGCCGCCGGTTAAGATCTCGTCGGCCACACCGCGCTCCAAAACGGTCTTCATCATCTGGAACGCGTCGGAAATCTTCGCGCCGCCCAGCGAGAACACGCAGGGACGTTCGGGCTGCTCCATGACGGAGGACACGGTACAGTATTCTTTTTCAAACAGGCGACCCATCGCGGAGGGCAGAACCTGCTCGAACCCGCAAAGGCTCGGCTGATCGCGGTGCGCCGCCGCAAAAGCGTCGCATACGTACAGGTCGGCAAGCGGCGCCAGCTTTTCGACCAGCAGCGTCTTGGCCTGCTGCTCGTGCGTTAAGCGGAGCTTCATTTCAAAGAGCGTCTGCTCCTCGCTCATGAAGCGTACGTTATCCAAAAGCAAAATTTCGCCGTCTTGTAAACTGCGAATCGCTTCCCTCGCCGCCGGGCCGCAGACGTCGTCGATCCAACGGACTTCCCTATGGAGAAGTTCGGACAAGACCTTGGCATGGGGCTTGGTCGTATAAAAGTTTTTGTACTCAATATCGCTGCCCTGATGCGCCATGAGAACGACCTTGGCGCCCTTGTCGGACAGCTCACGAATTGTCGGCACGCAGGCCGTGATGCGGTTGACGCTTTTCAGCGTCCCCGCATCACGATCCACGGGTTGATTGATGTCTACACGGCACAGAACCGTTTTCCCGCGCACCGAAAGTTCGTCCAGCGTTCTGATTCCGAATCGCATGTGACAACCTCTCTATTAACGCGTCTTATTTTTTGAATCTGCCGATGTGCAGATACTCGTTCGTCTTGGCGGTGCCTTCCTCGCGCGTGAGCTGCATCTTCATCGAAGCGCGGATCGCGTCGATGGTCTCGGGGATCGTGACGCTCTCCTGCGGAATGTTGATGGCATACATGATGTCGTTGCCGCTCTCGACGATGCTGTCCTCCCAAAGGCCGATCTCATACATATCGCCGCGGCGGTTGCCGAGATCGCGCGCATACTTGAACAGGCTCGCATTGCCCTTGAAGCCCTCGTCGATGGTGACGGTGCGGATACGCGGATGCGCGCGGAACGCTTCGAGCGCCATCTCGCGGGTGATCTTCTTGCCGTCCTTCGCGGTGGCGAGCACGGTGATGATGTGGCCGTGCGTGACCGGCGTGTGGACAAGGATACCCGTCGCTTGGATGTGCGGCATGATCGTCATGAGGTCAACCGCCTGATGCGACGGCGCCTTGTCGATCTGCAGCGCGTTGGTGAGGCCGCGATGATAGTCGCCGGGATCCGCAACGCGGCGGATGATCGTGATGGCGACCTTTTCGAGCGGGATCACACGGTCGAGGCAGTCTACCGTGCGGATGAGGCCGGTGGTGTTGCAGCTTGTCAGCTTCAGGTATTCCTGACCGACGCCCTTTTCATAGTTGGCATAGCCGTGGAAGAACACGTCCGCGACGGAGTTCTTTTCGCCGCCCTGGAAGATGGCCTTGACGCCGATCTTCTTATACAGCTCCTTGTTCTTTGCGCCGACGCCGCCGGGGGAGGAGTCGAGCATGATATCGACCTTGCGGCAAAGCTCCTCGAAGCTGCCCGCGACGGGGATATCATACTTGTCGAACGCTTCCCGATCCGCGCCGTCCACAAGGTACAGATCGTACTTCACGCCGTTCACGCCGATCATATCGTTCTCGCGCAGCGCGCGGATCGACAGGGTGGGCGCAAGGTCCGCGATGCCGACAAGCTCCATGTCGCCCTGCATCGCCACGCCGTCAGCGAGACGCTGACCGATGGTGCCGTAACCGGCTACACCGACTTTAATCTTTGCCATACCGAATTGCTTCCTTTCGTATACTTTCGATGTTCAGATTTCGTCCACGCGAACGGGGCGATTTTCCTTCAGAGACTTGTTGCACGCCAAAGCGAGCTTGATGGAAACGAGGCCGTCTTCGATGCCGGTCTTGGGCTGCTCGCCCTTCAAAATGCACTCGATGAACTCGCGGACTTCCGCCTGATAGGAGCCCATGTAGCGTTCGAGGAAGAACCACAGCGGCTTCTCGCCGGTCACGCCGTCCACGTTGGACAGGATGACGTTGGACGCGGTATCGTTCTGCGTGGTCGCGCAGCCCTTGGAGCCGAACACCTCGCCGCGCTGATCATAGCCGTATACGGCCTTGCGGGAGCCGTCCACGGTCGCCAGAGCGCCGTTGGCGAGCTTCATCGTGATCGTGCAGGTATCCACGTCGCCGGCTTCGCCGATGGCGGGGTCGATCAGGCAAGCGCCCTGCGCATAGACCTCGACGACCTCCTGACCGGACAGGTAGCGCACCATGTCGAGGTCGTGGATCATCATGTCCATGAAGATGCCGCCGGAAACCGCCGCGTATTCAGCGGGTGGGGGCTCCGGATCGCGCGAGGAAACGCGAACGTACTGCACCTCGCCGATCTTGCCGTCCTCGACGACCTTGCGCAGCGCACGGTAGTTGTGGTCATAGCGGCGGTTGAAGCCGACCTGATAGATCAGCTTTTTCGGGGACGCGAGCAGCGCCTTTTTGACCTCTTCGATCTTCTCAACGCTCTGGTCGATGGGCTTCTCGCAGAAAACGTGCTTGCCGGCGGCAATCGCTTCGAGGGAGATCTTCGCATGCAGGTTCGTGGATGCGCAGATCAGAACCGCGTCGATACGCTCGTCGTTCAGAATCTTGGTGTAGTCCTCATAGACGCCCTCGATGCCGACCGACTTTGCCCATTCCGCCACGGCGGGCTTCATGTAGGGATCGGCAATCGCAAGGATGTGCGCTTCGGGAACACCGGTGAGGATGCTCTTGGCGTGAACCTGTCCGATGCGGCCCGCGCCGATAATGCCAACGTTAATCATAGTTCTTCCTCCGTATGATGTTGAAATAATACCCTTTCGGGGAATTTCCGTTATGCTTCGGTATACGCCGCGCCCGCGCCGTCCACCAAGGACGCGTAGGTGCGCTGGATCTTCGCCCAGTTCTGGTCGCGGTCAAGCGCGACGCCGCGGCCGACGCCGGACACGATCAGGCCGACGCCCTTCTTCTGGATCGTCTCGCCGAATTCCCGCAGCAGCGCAGGCGCGCTGCCGGGCTGCGTCGAGCGGCCGTCGAAGATGATGTGTACGTATACGTTTTTGAGCCCCGCTTCCTTTGCCATATCGACCAGCGCCAGCGGATAGTCGATGGAGCCGTGCGAGGACTTCTTGGTCAGCAGCGCAAACAGATGCAGCGCCGTGCCGCGTTCCTTGACGGTCTTGAGCGTCTCCAGGAACACGGGGTTCTTGGCAAACGAGCCGTCCTTCATCGCGTTGTCCAGGCGCACATCGTCCTGCAGAACGACGCGGCCGGAACCGAGGTTGATATGACCCGCTTCCGAGTTGCCGGTTTTGCCCTCCGCAAGACCGACCGCGGGGCCGCTCGCTTCGAGCTCCGCCCACGGATAGTCGCGCAGCAGACCGTCCCAGTCCGGCGTGCTCGCCGTGAAGATCGGGTTGTTTTCGGTGGGCGCGTCGAGGCCCCAGCCGTCGCAGATCAGAAGCAGCACCTTGCCCGTGTTCGCAAAGCGGAACAGCGGCTCGCCGGTCATTTCCGCGGGCTGCTCGAGGCCCATGGCGGACAGCACCGTCGGGGCTACGTCACAGAGCTTGCCGTGGTTTTTGAGCTTTTCGGTGCCCTCGCCGAGCGCGATGCAGGCGACAAGATTCGTCGTGTGCGAAACGTGCGGCTTGCCCTCCGGCGTATGCAGCACTTCGATGTTGCCGTGGTCTGCGGTCACAAGTACAGTATACCCCTTTTCGCGCGCGTGCGCAACCGTTTTTCCGACGTATTTGCTGATCGCTTCGCAGGCAACCGGCTTGGCGGCGTCGGACGAAGTGTGGCCGATCACGTCGCCGTTGGCGAAGTTCGTCACGATGAAATCATAGCCCTTGTCGATGCCTTCCTCCAGCTTTGCGGCGACCTCCGGCAGCTTCAGCTCCGGCACCGTCTCAAACGGCACGCCCTTGGGCGACGGGATGCGGAAATCGTCCTCGCCGTCGAACGGCTTCTGGTTGCCGCCGTTGAAGAAGAACGTGACGTGCGCATACTTTTCGCTTTCGGCAAGGTGCATCTGCGTCTTGCCGTTGGCGCTCAGCACCTCGGCGAGCGTCTTTTGCACCTTGGACGGTGCAAACGCGATCGGCAGGTACGTATATTTTTCGCTGTACATCGTGAGAATCACAAAGTCCAACGGCTTGAGCATTTCCCGTTCGAAGCCCTTGAAGTTCGGGTCAGTGAACGCGTCGGTCAGCTCGGTTTCGCGCTCGCCTCTGCGGCAGCAGAAGATCACGCCGTCGCCCGGCTTCACGGTGCCTTCCGCCTTGCCGTCCTTGTCCACTAAGTTCATCGGCTCGAAATGATACTCCGAACCGCCGTTCTCGTACAGCTTTTCGACCGCGCGGGCGAGTGCGTCGCCGCCGGACAGTTTGTATTCCGCCATGATTTTTCCTCCTATTACCATGAGATGAAACAATGATGCTTCTCAGTTGATGCGGGGCGTCGGGTCCTCGACCGTTTCGGGGCAGAACCTGCCCTCGCCCGGGAAGACCTTCAAAAGCTCGTCGAAGTGATGGATGATGCCGTCCGGCTTGTTTTCCTCGGTCAGCTTGAATTCCAGTCCGCCGGGGTACTCCGCGCCGATGGTGCCCGCAAAGTTCGACTGCTTGGCGCCGATGATGTCGCGTTTCAGATTGTCGCCCACAAACGCGCTGTGCTCGGGTCTTACGCCCGCTTCCTGCAGGGCGAGGAAGTAGATCGCGGGGTGCGGCTTGCGGAGCATTGTGACGCTCGACTGCTGCACCGTGCAGAACAGGTCGCGGATGCCGTCATGGTCGAGCCACTCGTCGATTTCGAGCGTGCCGATAAGGTCGCTGATGATGCCGACCTTATAGCCGCGCCGTCTCAGTTCCTTGACCGTCTCGATGCCCTTCGGCACGACGACGCGTTCACCCTTGGCGCGGCGGAAGCAGTAGGTCAGCTCCTTCGCATGCTTTTCGATGTGCGCCTTGTCCAGCTCCGGCACCAGCCAGCGCGTCCAGAGCATTTCCTCCGGCGCTTCGCACATGTATTTCAGCGCCCAGTTGCGGTAGGTGTCATACCGCTTGTTGAGCAGATTATAGTAGTCGTCCGGGTCCATGTCGGTGCCGCAGATGTCGGCGATCCGCGTGCGCGCCTCGACGATGAACGGCCGGTTGTCCTCGTCCACGATGCGGAACGTGCCGCCGAGATCGAGGAAGATGGCTTCGATGTTTTCCTTCATCGTTATACCCTCCGGACCTTATCCCACGCGACGTGCGGCGCTTTCGGGAAGATCTCCTTCAATTCGTTGAAATCGAAGATGACCGCGTCCGGGCGGTTCTCGTCGGTGATCTTCTCCTTGGCGAGCTTTTCGGGCGTGGTGTAAAGGATGAACATGCCGTAGCCCGCAAGACGCGTGCCCTCGACGTCGCGGTTCAGGTTGTCGCCGATGTAGACGCAGCGTTCGGGCTTGACGCCGAGCAGGTCGCAGGCCTTGTTGGAGATCGCGGGGTCGGGTTTGCGGATGCCCTCGACGCAGGACAGCAGCACCGCGCCGAAATACTTTTCTAAATCGTCGTGCTTCAGCCAGCGCGGGATCTCCTGCGAGGTGACGAGGTTCGAGATGATGCCGAGCTTATAGCCGTTGGCATACAGATCCTTGATCGACTGCGCGCCGTTCGGAGCGACGACGCGGCGGCCGTCCTTGTTGCGGTACTCGATGGTCAGCTCGATCGCGTTCTTCTTGATCAGCTCGCGGTCGTATTCCGGGGTGAGCCACTTGGTCCAAAGCTCCTCCTCCGACGCTTCCTTCATCGTCTCGAAGCACCATTTGCGGTAGCCCGCATAGCGGTAGTCGAGGAACTTGCAGAACTCGTCCGGGTCGCCCTTCTCGCCGCACATTTCGGCGATCTTGCGGCGGGCTTCGGCTTCAAATTCCGCGTCGCGCTCGACAAGGCGCAGCGTTCCGCCGAGGTCGTAAAAGATTGCATCAAATTCGCGTTCGTTTGCCATGATTAAGCCTCCTTGTTTTCATTGAGCGGCGGGAAGATATCCAAAAGCTCGGAAATACGCGTGATCGTGTAGTCCGGCTGCAAAATGATTTCCTGCGGTTCCTTTTTGATCGTGTCCGGCTCGTCGATGCGGACCATCGTACTAAAGCCCGCCTTGCGCGTTCCCTCGACGTCGCGGATCGGGTTGTCCCCGACGTAGGCGCATTGCTCCGGCTTCTTGCCGATGGCGCGGCAGGCGAGGAAATAGATTTCCGGGTCGGGCTTACGGAGCCGCACCTTGGAGGACAGGATCACGGCCTTGAAGTAGTGCGCGACGCCGTCGGCGATCATCCAGTCCGGAATCTCGGTCTCGGTGATCGTATTCGCAATGATGCCGAGCGTGTAGCCGCGGCGATCCAGCTCGATGATCGTGGATTTCACATCGTCGCGCGGGACACGGCGGCCGTCATGGTCGCGCCACAGCCGCGTCAGCCGGCCCGCATGGGCGCAGACGCGCTCCTTATCGTAATCGGGCAGCAGGTGCTGGCTCCACAGCTCCATTTCACCGGCGTCCAGCAGCGTCTTTTTGACCTCCTTGCGGTACTTCTGCCAGTTGGCTTCGAGCTTGGCAAAGAACTCGTCGTGCGATTCGGTCGCGCCGACCAGCTCCATCAGTTCCTTTTCCGCCGCGTCCGAAAAGGCCTTGTCCGGAATCACGATGCGCAGCGTATTGCCCACGTCAAAAAAGATTGTGTCTGTCATATACGTCCTCTCCTTTGGATGATATTGGGGGATTATGCGTTGACCCGCTCGATAATCGGCGGTATTTCATACAATTCCTGAATGAGATAATCGGGCTTCGGCGCGTCCGGCCCACGGAAGTTCACGTCCCGGTGCGCAATGGCCGGGTTGTTGACCTGGATCACAAGCCCCATGTGCGCGTTGCGCGCGCCGCGCACGTCGCGGGAGATCGTGTCCCCGACATAGCCGGTCTCGGCCGCCGTGACACCCATTTTGTCCATCGTGATCTCGAAGATGCGCGGGTCGGGCTTGCGGATGCCGGTCGAGCTGGACATCACGATGCACTCGAAATCCTTTGCGATGCCGTATTCGTTCAGCACGTGCGGCACCAGCGAGGTCGAAATAATGTTCGACACGACGCCGAGCCGGATGCCCATGTTTCGCAGCGTTTCGACCGTTTCCTTCAGCCGCGCCTTTCGCATGTTTTCGACGCGCTCATAGTCATAGAGGAAGCTCAGCTCCTCGGCGATCGGTTCGAGCCGTTCGCGCCCGATGTGAAATTCCTTTAGGTACCAGTCGTTCCAGACCTCGGCCTCGGGCAATTCGGTGAGGTCGCGCTCGCCGCGCTGCTTATAGTCCTCCGCGTTCCTGCGAAGCAGGGCGGAAAGCGTATCCGGATCGGTGTCCAGCACGATCCCGTACTGCCCGAGCCGCCGGATCAGATGCTCCGAAAAGCGCCGCCGCGATTCGTCGGTGCTGCGCACGTCGTGCAGCGTCCCGCCGAGATCGAATAAAAGCGTGGTGATCATCGATTCCTCTCCTCTCTGCGTTTGTGTTCGCCGTGGGCGGCCTGCCGGGTAAAATCCGTTTACGAAAACGTTTGCGTTCGATAATATTGTATAGCAGAAACAGCGGTTTGTCAATAAGTAAAAACGAAGTAAGTCATGAACTTTTTCACAAAAACCGGAGGCGGGCGCGATTTCGGGACAGGGCGGCGATTTCTGTGCTTTACATGCTTTTTTCACGTTGACAAACGGCGCAACGGGTTGTAAAATAAGGTGTACGGAAACGTTTTCGTTGGCATAAGCCCGCGAGCCGCTCCGATATTTCCGCAGGCGAGGAACGCACGTATGGGCAGTATAACATTAAAGGACGTGGCAAAGGTCGCGGGGGTGTCCTACGCGACGGTATCCCGTGCGCTTTCCGGCAATCCGGAAATCGGCGAGGACACGCGGAAGCGGATTCTGAAGCTCTGCGAGGAAATGGGCTACACGCCGAACGCGGTCGCGCGGTCGATGGTGATGAAAAAGACGAACATCATCGGGCTGATCGTGGCGAGCATCGACAACCCGTTCATGAGCGAGCTGACGACGCACATCGAGATTTACGCGCGCAAGCGCGGCTATAACCTGATGGTCTGCAACTCGTCCTACGACCCGGAGCTGGAAAAGCAGGTCTTTTCGCTGCTCATCGGGCGGCAGGTGGACGGGATCCTGATGATCCCGGTCGGCAACGAATCCTACGACGGGCTGAAAACGCTGACCGCGCAGGTCCCGACCGTGTTCATCAGCGAGAATATGCAGGATCTGCCCGAAAACTACATTGCCGTCGATAACCGGCAGGGCACGTTTTCCGCGACCGAATATCTCTACTCCATCGGCCATCGGCGCATCCTGTATTTCGGCTGCCGCGAGCACAGCGTCACGCACCGGCTCCGCCTCGAGGGGTATCTGGACGCGTGCAAAAAGCTCGGTATTTCGCCGGAGGTCATCTACAACACGCAGGAGCGCAGCTCGCACCCGGTCGGCTACGCGCTCGGCAAGACGTACTTTGCCGGGCCGCATGCGCACACGGCGCTGCTTTGCGCGTCCGACGCGCTCGCCATCGGCGTTATGCAGGCCGCCTATGAGCACGGCCTGCGGGTGCCGGAGGACGTCTCCGTGATGGGCTTCGACAATATCTCCTACGCGGCGCTGCCGTCCGTGGATCTCACGACCGTGGATCAGCCGAAGCAGCGCATGGCGACCGCCGCGGTCGATATGCTGCTGGATCGCATCGCGCATCCGGAGCAGCCGCATACCAACGCCATTATCCCCACATCGCTTGTGCTGCGGCATTCCTGCCGCGCCGCAGACGGAAAGGAACAGGTATAAATGTCTTATCTTTATGAGCTGCACATGCACACCGCGGAAACGAGCCATTGCGGGCACGTCCCTGCCGCCGAGCAGGTGCGCGTCTATCACGAGCTCGGCTATACCGGACTGTGCGTGACCGACCATCTGCACATGGGCTATATCCGCGACTACCCGCATCCCGACGACTGGGAGGCCTGTGTGGAATACTGGCTGACCGGCTATCGCGCGGCCAAGGCCGCCGGCGAGGCGCTCGGTATGGACGTCTTGCTCGGCGCGGAGCTGCGGTTCCCGGAAAACGACAGCGACTATCTCGTGTACGGTATCGACGAAGCGTGGCTGAAAAACAATCCCTACATGATGGCGTGCGACCACAAGGCGTTTTTCGACCGATATAAGGACGAGGTTTTGATCATCCACGCGCACCCGTACCGGAACTGCGACGAGGTGTTTTGGGACAGCGTGCACGGCACGGAGATCGCCAATTCAAACCCGCGGCACGACAGCCGCAACGAGCTTGCGTTTGCCTATTGGAAGGCGCATCCTTCGATGTACGCCACGGCGGGCAGCGACGCGCACCGCACCGGCGACCAGGGCCGTGCGGCGATGGTCGTCGAAAACCGCATCCGCGATTCGTTCGCGCTGAAGGAGGTCATCACATCGGGGCAGTATACGCTCCGGTGTCCGACATATGAAAGCATAATTCAGGAATGGGAGGCTTTGCGACATGTTTGATACCATGATTATCGGCCAGATCTCGCTCGATCACAACATTGACTATGACGGGCGCGAGGAGTACATTTCGGGCGGCGCGGTCACGTTCTCCGGCTATGCGGCGGCGGCCATCGGCCACAGCGTAGCGGTCGTGCCGAAGGGCGACTCTCGGCGTCTCGACCCGCGCGACACGTTCAAGGACAGCAAGGTGGAGAAAATCTTTGCCGTCGAATCCAAGACCTGCACCGAGATGCAGAACACGTACTTCACGGCGGACCGTGAGCGCCGCGAGTGCTTGAACACCTCCATGATCGAGCCGTATACCGTGGCCGACCTGCCCGACGCCGAAGCGAAGATCTATCACCTCGGCGGCCTCGTTTACGGCGATATCCCCGGCGAAGTCATCGAAGCATGCGCCAAGCGCGGCCCTGTCGGCGTCGATGTGCAGGCGCTGCTCCGCTGCCGCAACGACGACGGCTCCCTGGAGCTGCGCGACTGGCCGGATAAGATGAAGTATCTGCCGATGATCGACTACCTCAAGACCGACGCTGCCGAGGCCGAGGTGCTGACCGGCACGACCGACCGCGAAAAGGCCGCGTTCATGCTCTGCGAATGGGGCGCCAAGGAAGTTCTGATCACACACAACACCGAAGCCATTGTCTGCGACGGCAAGACCATCTACCGTTCCCCGCTGAAGCCGCGCGGCCTTGCGGGCCGTACCGGCCGCGGCGACACGACGTTTGCGGGCTACCTCACCGAGCGCCTCGATCACGATATCCCCGAAGCCCTCGAATTTGCCGCCGCGCTCGTCTCCCTCAAGATGGAGACCCCCGGCCCGTTCAAGGGCACGCGTGAGGACGTATACGACTTCATTCAGAAGTACTACCGATAAGAACGAAATCGCGCAACGCGCGGCTGAATCCATGCTGCGCATGGGCTGAATCCGGCAGCGCCGGACGATATCATGCAAAAACCAAAAAATTCCCGGCCAAACGGTCGGGAATTTTTTATGCCGATTCTCCGCAAGGAGAATGTTTCCAAGGTTATCTGCTTGCAGGCGATTTCGCTGCGGTTGCCTTTACGCCAGTTCAAACTGCGTAAAGTCGAACGTGCCGCCCTTGCCCTCGACGGAGAAGTACAGCGCCTCTTTTTCGCCGAGGCCCTCCGGCAGCGCGGCGGTGAAGGTCTTGGGCTCGAGCGCGGTTTCGACCGGGATCTTCACGATCGGCTCGCCTTGCTCCTTGGTGCGGATCGTGACGGCGCAGCCGTTGCCGTAGCCCTGCAGGGTCAGCGTGATCGACTTGGTTTCCCTGAGGTCGAAGTATTTGAAGCCGACCGTGCAGCCGGTGCAGAAGTTGGAGATATACTGATCCTCGCCCGATTCACGGTCCTTGCCGTGCTGCGTGAGGAACGGATCGGCGCCCTTCGGGTGCTTGAGCATCGACAAAAACCGCGTGCCGTTCTTGCCGTAGACGTTGCAGGCGATGTAGGTCGGGTACTTGCCCTTGCCCGCAAGCGGCTGCCCGTTCAGGCCGCAGGAGGTCATTTCGGCCTGATAGAACTTGCCGTCCTCAAAGCGGATCTGCTCGGCGCAGGCCTGGCGCGAGGACTGCTTGCGGTTCGAGTGGCGGTGATAGAAGATGTAATACTTGCCCTCGATCTCGATTAAGCTGCCGTGCGTATTGCCGGTGCACATGCGCGCATGTGCGGTGTCCGGCACGCCGTCGAGGCCGATATCGCCGCAGGAGACGAGGATGCCGCCGTACGTGAAGCCGTGATCGGGGTAGTCGGACACGGCATAGCAGAGGTTGTGGCTGTTCAGCGAGCTATAAATGAAGTAATATTTGCCGTTGAACTTGCGCATCGAGGACGCTTCGCCGAACGGCTGCTGCTCGAACGCGGTGCCCTTGGCTTCGTCGCCGGTCAGCACGCCGATGTAGCGCAGCTCGTCGCCGGAAATGACGGTGAGCATGTCCTTGGTGTCGATCTCGAAGACCATCGGGCCGTGCTTGGTCGGCTGCGAACCGTCGAGCAGGATCGGGTTGCCGCCGAACGCAAAGCCGGTATAGAGGTACAGGCGTCCGTCGTCGTCCTTCAAGCAGCCGGGGTCGAACTGGAACGGCTCGCCGCGCTTGCCGATGGGCGTGCCGTCCTGGTACTTGACGTAGCCGTAGAATTCATACTTGCCGGCGGGCGAATCGCTGACCGCGACGGAGATCATCTTGGTGCCGCCCATGAAATAATAGAGGTAATAGCGCCCGTCGTCGCCGACGACCATATCCGGCGCGGCAAGGCCGTTGGTGACGCGGATCTTCGGCGCGGCGGGGTCCTGCTCACGCTTATAGATGCAGCCGTGATACGTCCAGTTGCCGAGGTCATCGACAGGCGCAGACCAGCACACATAGTCGCCGAGGCAGAAGTTGATGCCGTTGAACAGGTCGTGCGAGCCGTAGATGTACACCCGGCCATCCACGATATGCGGCTCGGCGTCGGGCACGTATTCCCAGCTCGGGAGGTAGGGGTTAAAGGCTTGCTTTGTTTTCATGGGTTGCTCCTTTTAAAGTAGTATGTGGATATTGTTCTTTTTCGGTATTTCTGTTGTTCTTCTTTTTCTTTCATGAGAAAGAAAAAGGAAGAACCAAGAAAAAGAAAGCAAGGATTTTTATTTTTTATGATCCGTTTCTCCGCAAGGAGAAGCTTTCTTCACGCGCATCTTTAATGCGAATATCATTGCGAAGCAATATCACTGTGCCTTTGGCGCTATCCTTCCGCTGCGCAAAAACCACACCGGCGTGCAGCTCCACGCGTGGCAATAGCTGTTCACAATCGTCCCGCCGTAGGGCGAAGCGTTCGGATCGGCGGGATCGTAAATTTCCCAGAACGTGTCTGCGCCCGCGTCCGCCATGCCGCCCCAATAGTAGAGCAGATGCGCCTTGGCCTGTTCGGTCAGCCCGGCGTCCAGCAGCGCCGCGACGTAATAGTGGTGCATATACGGCGACACCATGCGGTAGTCCGTGCCGTCAATCGGGAACGACGCCAGCAGCGCCGCGGCCTGCTCCCGGCGCAGTACCCCCGCGAGCACCATCCATACCTGACTGGCCGTCGAAACCTGCCCGTTCGATACGAACACGCCGCGCTGCTCGTCCCAAAAGCGCCTGCGCGCCGCAATGATCTTGCGGATCAGGCAGCCGATATACCGTCCCTCGCGCTCGCGGTCGTCCATGCGGTGTGCCAGCTCGATCCCGCTGCGCAGCGCATAGATCAGCACGCCCTGCATACAGGCGGTCTTGTCGAGGCCGGGGCACCAGTCGATGAACGCTGTTTCCGCAAGCGTTTCGTTCACCACATCGTTTTCACACATCGAAAGCGTGATCTCGATCTGCTTGCACGCAATCGGATAGAGGTCACACAGCACGTTGCGGTCGTGCGTCTCGCGCACGTACTCCTCCAGCGCGACCGGGAAGAACAGCGCATAGTCCGGAAACCAGGTGTCGTCCGCGGTCGCTTCGCCGTCGGTGAACAGGCACGCCGCAATCCGGTCGTCGGGAAAGCGCGTCCCCGCAAACAGGTACAGGCACCGCCGCACGATATCGAGCTGCCGGAACGTCACATAGTCCGCCAGCGCCTGCAGGCGGAAATCGCCGAGCCACAGCCGTCGGTCGCGCTTCGGCCCGTCCTCGAACACCTCCTGCATACAGTTTGCAAGCGTCCGCACGCCGATTTTGTCGATGCGGCGCAGGCGTTCATCGTCGGTTTCCAGCGGCGCGATCCGGTCCGGGTCCGCCGTGCCGACCGCGCGCAGCGTCAAGCTCTGCGGCAAAACGCGGTATTTTCTGGACGTGTCGATCACGCGCACTCGGCAGTAGCGCAGCGCGTACCGCCGCGGCAGCACGAGCGTATACGGCAGCTTGTCGATATGCACCAGCTCACGCTGGATCCAGCTTTTGGAAATCCACCCGTGATACGCCTCGGCATCCTCATGCAGCTCACTTTCGCGCTCGGCAAACTGCAGCTCCAGATACGCCGGCGCGTCCGGATGGCTGCCCGCAAACGACAGCTGCAGCGTCACATAGCCGACAAAATGATTGCCGAAGTCATAGCACACGCTCTCCCCCGCGCCGAGCGGCGGGATCGTCTCCGGCGAAACGGTCTCCGTTGTGCCGTCGGCCCTTTGCACCTGCGCCGCCACCGGCGCCACGCGCTTATGGCGCAGCGCGGGACGGTGCTTTTCCGCCGTGCGGAGCAGCGCCTCGTCGTTCTTGGGGACAAAGTTTTCGATAATGCTGATTCGTTCCATCCCGACACCTCTACACCGTATTTCCGGACCGACCGGATCGGGAACTGACCGCAGGAACCCCCACGGTACTTTTACTTAATTCTTACATTGAGTATAACACAACATACCGAAAAATGGTAGTCTTTTTCGCAAATCGTTGAAAATTCTGCATAAACGGTCAACATATCCGACGCGCAATCACAAACACAAAAATTCCCGGCCAAAAGACCGGGAATGATTCGGATTCGGTATTGTTTCGCCCGGCTCTGCCGGATTTTGCCGCGCTTTGCGCTCAGAACTTTCCGCTGTGACCGCCGTGCGAGACGCCGCTGGACGAGAAGTGGCTGCTGCCGCCGCTGTGGCCGCCGCTGCGCCCGCCGGAATCGCTGCTCCGCACGACCTTGGACACGTTCCGATACAGGAACAGGTCCTCCTTGGCAGTCAGCTGCATCGAGTTCTTTTTGAGGTAGCTCGTCGCGGCCGTCTGCCCCTTGACGGACTTCAGCTGATTCTTGAGGCCAAGCGCCGTGAACAGGCCGGACAGCACGCCCGCTATGCTTGCCAGGAATGCGCGCGGGCCGGACAGCAGCTCGAACGAGCGCGTCGGCGTCGTGGGTGTGTGCTCGATATTATACGCCTCGATCTTGCGGTAGGCGTCCTTGGCAAAGCCGGTGAACGCCCCGGCCGCGTCGCTGCCGGACAGACGGCTCGCCGCTGTCGTTTCCAGCTCGTGCAGATCGTCGGTCGTGAAATACTCGCTCGCCTCGCCCGCTGCAAGGCAATAGCATTTGCCCTGCTCACGATCCACCAGCAGCACGACCTTATCGTCATACATGCCGTGGCGGTAATCGCCCGCCGCATACACGCCGTTCACGTAATCGGACGGGGTCTGCCCCGCGAGGCCGTTCGCGGTCAGCACAACAAAGTCGCAGCGCCACCCGACGTGGCTTGTGCTTTCGAGCGTCCGCTCCACCGTGATCTTTTCGGTCTCGGTCAAAAAGCCCGCCGCATCGTCAAGGTACAGCACCGGCCGGCGATCCACGCCCTGCAGCGTTTGCTCGCAGCCCTCGGCAAAGGCCGTGAACGCGTCGTAATACGAGCCGTTCGACAGGTTGCTGACCACGCGGGACTCGATGCGCTCCAAGGTATAATCGTCGAACCAGTCCTGCGCGGCGCCCGCCGTGGAGGTCGCCCAATCGCGCTCCTCCATGCAGACCATCAGCAGGATGCCGTCCTTGGTCGAGCCGTAGCCGAAGCCGTTCAGGTCATACCAGTCGTCGGCGTACTCGGTCGCGCTCTTATAGCCGAGCGAACGCGGCACCACGATCACGATATCGCATTTCTGCTCGGCGCTGATGCGTTCAAGCGTCGCCAGCAGCGAGGCCTCCTCGCTGTCGGTCAGAATATCGCCCTCATCGACGAGCAGGGGCTGCTGCCGTTCGGTCGGCAGGTCGCCGATGTCCGCAAACGCCAGCGCGGGCAGCAGAAGCAGCGTCGCCAAAAGCAGGGAAAGCATCGTCTTTTTCATCCTTGCCACCCCCTTTACAGCATCGCCGCGGAGCACGCGGACAGCAGCAGGTAAGCGCCCGCCGCCGCGCCGAGGCCCACAAGCGTCCACCATTTGGCAAACGCGCCCTTGTCCATCGGCAGATCACCGACGAACTTGCCGGTCTGCCCGTTCATCGCAAAGCGGTATTGCTTGCCGTTCCACGTCGTGTTCAGCAGCCACACCGGGAACAACGCATAGCGCGAGGTGTTTTTCAGCGTTTGGATATTGCTGCTCTCGTTCGTCACCGTCGCGTAACCGGAGACTGTCGAGGCGATCGCGCTCTCGGTGGAGACGCGTACGCGCTCCTGCGCGCGGGGAATGCTCGCTTCGGCGGTCACGTCGTAGCGATCCGCAAAGTAGCCCGCAAGGTAAGCCGTCTGGAAGTCCACCGCGTCCTTGAGATCGAACGGCTCAAGCGACTCCATCAGCGTGTCGTCCATCTTCTCCGAGCCGTCCACCGGGATGCCCGTAAAGCCGAGCGTGCCGCCGCGCAAGATGGAATAGTGGCTCGTTTCGGTGTAGCTGTAGCGCGCGTCGCTCCAATGCCGTACCCGCGTGCCGTGATAGCGCACCATCGCCTCCACGTCGGTGTCGAACAGCCAGAACGGGACGTAAACGCCCTTGATCTCGTCGATGTGGTTCTCGCTCTTGAACACCTTCGGCAAGAGGCGCTTGCCCTTCAGGTGCTTTTCAAACGCGGCCTTGGCAGCCTTTTTGTCGAGCTTGAACGGGATCACGAGGTCGGGGCGCAGGTCGCCCGCAAACTGCTGCTTCATGATGACCGGATTGCCGCAGAACGGGCACGCGCTCGCCGCAAGCGTCGCATCGCCGAGCACCTCGCCGCCGCAGGATTCGCAAACGTAGACGCGAATGCCGTCCTGTTCTCCGAACTGCCATTCCGAGCCGGTCGGCGCGTCCACGTCCGGCTTTTGCGCCTCGGTCTTTTTCAGCGCCTCGTCGTAGGCCTTCAGCGTTTCCACGTCAAATTCCGAGTCGCAGTATTCGCATTTCATCTTTTGCAGCGCGCTTGAAAACGTCAGTCCCGCGCCGCAGCACGGGCATTTATATTCCATCAGCTCCGCCATAGCGTCCCTCCTTGTTTCAACAGCCGCTTTGCCGCAGCATATATGCTGCCGATATGTCTACAAAACAAGTATAGCGGAACCCGCTGCAAAATGCAAGGCAAAACCGCCTCGGCGTCTTGCGAAAATTGCCTTATCCCCCTCTGTACAGCAGACGGCGGCAGTAAAAGAATCCGCCTGGTTATGTTCCTTGTCCTTGCCCTGCTGTTTGTCAAAACCATTCTCTCGTTTACCGGCGTAATTGATTTTTGATCAAAAAGAGCTTCCCCGTCGGGAAGCCCTCTTGCCGTCTCTCTTTGCTTATCTAAGTTTTACAGCCGTTCCGTAAGCCATGACCTCCGCGGCGCTCTGCATGATGGAGGAGGAGGAATACCGAACGCCGACGATCGCGTCCGCACCGAGCTTTTTCGCTTCCTCGGCCATGCGCTCCGTAGCAATTGCACGCGCCTTGTCCATCATTTCCGTGTATTTTTTCAATTCCCCGCCGACAAGCGTTTTAAAGCTCGCGCCGATGTCCTTGAACGCATTGACGGTCTGAATCGTGCTGCCTTTCACCAGTCCGAGCGGCTCGATCGTCTTGCCCGGAATCGTCTCCATCGTTACAATCAGCATATTTCGTTCCTTTCCGCGCTGTGCGCATACGAATTGACGGGTTTTATCCCTTTACCAGTATAAATGCATATCGTGCAAAAGGCAATAGAAAATATATAATAATGTGACAACAAAATATACCATAGGATGAAAAATCAGAAAACAGCATGTGCATCGGTAAGCGTACAAAAAAGCGACACCCTTTGAGGATGTCGCTTTGGATCCCGGCAGCTGCCTATCTTCCCGGGCCGTCTCCAGCCA
>CAMHJE010000019.1:0-24113 GCA_946185305.1 uncultured Clostridia bacterium
GCATGTCAGCCTCGACGCTCATCTGCACCGGCAGGTTCACGCCGCACAGCAACAGCTCCTTGGCATTCGCATTGAGATCCGCCGGGGTCTTGATGCTTTGGAGCTTTTCCAAAATGGGAAGCACGGGCGCGATCCCCTCCCGATTCCGGCGTTCGGTGTCCAGCACCTTTTGATACAGCGCCACCGCATACCGCATTTCGGGAATATCGGTCGATTTGGTTCCTTCCGCAAAGGCCTTGAAGTCCGCCATCATGATCTTTTCCACGTCCTGATCGAGATCGGAAAATCCGCCGGTGGTGGGGCGATCCTCCGGGATCACAGCCGTTTTGAGCCATTCGCCGTTGACGGCTTCGTAGAGATCGTCTTGTATTCTGATTGTCGTTTCGCTCATCGTTGCAGTTCCTTTCTGTACGCTATTATTTATTATATAGGAATACCATGCGAATTGCAAGACAGGATTGTGTCTTTGCGCCTTATCAGCCGTGCTTTCGGCAAATCAATAAGCCGTCCCGGACAGGAACGGCTCGAATGGATTTTTTACAGCGTCATTTGCACCAGGATCGTCTGCGCAATGCCGAACAGCAGCAACAGCGTCGTCACGTCCACGATGGTTGTGATCAGCGGCGAGGCCATGACCGCAGGGTCGAGGCCGATCTTTTTGGACGCAATCGGGAGCGTGCAGCCGATTAGCTTGGCGACCAGCACAGTGGCGAAGATCGCCAGGCAGATCGAGACGGATGCAAGCACATACGCGGTATAACCCGGTCCGGCGTAATGGTAAACAAGCAGATTCATCAGCAGCATCTTGCCGAAGTTGACGACGGCGAGCGCGCCGCCGCACAAAAGTGCCACGCGCAGCTCCTTCCACATGACGCGGAGCGTATCGGAAAACTCGATCTCGTTGAGGCTGAGACCGCGGATGACCGTGACCGACGCCTGACTGCCGGAGTTGCCGCCGGTGCCCATCAGCATCGGAATACAGGCAAGCAGCATCGCCCCGGCGATCTCGCCGAACATTTCGAGCCGCTGCGTATAATAATTGATGATAATTTCGGTAAACGTACTGGCGAGCATCAGCGCGGCAAGCCACGGGATGCGGTGCAAAAACAGCGAGAGATTGTTGGTCTTGAGGTACGGTTTATCGGACGGCGTCATGGCGGCCATCTTTTCGATATCCTCCGTCACCTCGTCCTGCAGAACGTCGATCGCGTCGTCGATCGTGACGATACCGACGAGACGCTTTTCCCCGTCCACGACCGGGAGCGCGATCAGGTCGTATTTATGGAGCATCTGCGCGACGGTTTCCTGGTCGTCCATCGTCGAGCAGTAGAGCACGTTGGTGTCCGCGAGGTCGCCGATCAGCGTGTCCGGCTGTGCCAAGATCAAGCGGCGGATCGTGATGAAGCCGTATAACGTACGGTCGGCGCGGGTGACGTAGAGAATGTTGATCGTTTCTTTGTCGATGCCGGTGCGGTGGATCGTTTTGATCGCGTCGGTCACCGTGAGATGCGGGCGCAGCTCGACAAACTCGGTCGTCATGATGCTGCCCGCCGAATCCTCCGGATACTGCAGCAGCTCGTTGATCATCTTGCGTGTGTCCGGATCGGCCTGCATCAGAATACGCTTCACGACGTTTGCGGGCATTTCCTCGACGATATCGACCGCGTCGTCGATGTAGAGCTCGTCCACGACCTCTTTGAGCTCGCTGTCCGAAAAACCCTTGATCAGCACCTGCTGCTGATCGGTCTCCATTTCCACGAACGTGTCCGCCGCAAGCTCCTTGGGCAGAAGCCGAAACAGCAGCGGGATCATCGGCGCTTCGAGGTCGTCGAACAGCGCGGCAATATCCGCCGCGTTCATCGTGACGAGAATATCGCGCAGCGTCGCGTATTTTTTCGATTCCACAAGGCTCGTAACAGCCGTCGCCAGATTCGCCGTAACCGTGTCCTCCCCGTCCGTTATCCTATATATTGTATGCCGCGGCAAAGGGTGTTGTCAAGCGAAAAATGCAAAAGCCCTCCCGTGCGGGGAAGGCTTTGCATGGTGATTTAAGAGGGGTGACGCGGAGATTCCTCGTCGTCACATGCGTTCCTCCTCGGAATGACTGACCTTTTGCGAACTGCGGCGCGATTTTGCTCACGTCAGCGGATTTCTTACCATGCGTTTTCGAGCGTAAACGTTTCGCGCTCATGGCGCGGATCCTTGAGGTCGCTGAAATAATGATAATCGTCAAAGAACGGCGAATAGGTCGTAACGGCGATGCTGCGCGCGATGGGATCGAACGTCAGCCATGTGCAGTATCCGCGGGACTTGGTCGTGTCGTCCTGAAAGTTCAGCATCATCGCCGTGACCGTGTGCCCGTCGTCATAGTTTTTAGACCAGCGAGTCGCGCCGTCGTGATGGCCGCAAAGCACCAGCCGCAGGTTCGGATGCTGCGACAGCAGATGTTCTTCGAGGTAGACGCCGTTATCGTCGAGCTCACCGTTCGTATAGAGAAAGCAATGCACAACCAGGATCGCGGGATAGTCCGGGTACTGCGAGAGCACCTCCCCTGCCCAGTCCGTGAACGCGGCAGAATCGCGGTCGTCGAGCGCCCAGCCCATGCCGAGCAGCAGCAGGCCGAGATCCTCGCGCAGCTCATACCAGCATTTGCCGCCCTCGAACTGCCGATCCGGATCGGTCACGCAGCAAAGCGGATGACTTAAATAGGCGTCGTAGGTCAGATGATGCTTGAAATACGCGCCGATATCATGATTGCCGGCTACGCAGTAGAACGGCACCGCCGCCCGCATCGGCGCAGAAATGTCCGTGATCTGCTGCCAATGCTTTTCGTTATCGTGCAGTTCCACGATGTCCCCGGTCTGCACGACCGCCTGAATATTCTTGTTCTCGCGCTCGGCCAGCACGTAATCGACGATGGCTTGCAGGCCCCGGCCCGGCATCCAGGATTCGTTTTGCGTGTCGCTGATCCATACGATCGTGAACGGCGTCGGCACGGGCGTCGGGGTTGGCTCCGGCGTCGGCGTGGGGGTGGGCGTCGGCTCCGGCGTCGGGGCGGGCGTGGGCGTCGCGGTCGGCGCGGGCGAGGGCGTCGGCGTCGGCGCTGCGGTGGGCGCCACGGTCGTATGCGTCGGCGCTTCTGTCGGCGCGGCGGTCGGCGCCGCAGTCGGCACGGCGGCCTGTTTGGTTCCCGCGCAGGCGAGGCACAGCAGACACAGCAGCAGGGCAGTCAATCGTTTCATGGCTTTCTCCGTGTATATGGTACTAAGAGTATAACACGCCGCGCGCCGTTTGCCAACCGGATTTGCGCCGATCTGCGTATAAAAAGATTCCCCTGCCGAGCAGGAGAATCTTGGTTCGTCGGATGCGGCCGGGCTTTGCCCGATTTTGCCGAACCGCTATGCGGTTCAATTTCCCATCGCGCTCTTGAATTCGCTCCAAGCCGCGTTGTAGGTTTCGATGAAGCTGCCGAGATCATGATAGACCGAGCAGCGCGCCAGCGTTTCGTCGGAGGGATTGAACACCTCGTTCTCGGTGAAGTATTCATCGAGGAGGTTCATCGCGGCCTCGTTCGGGGTCGAATAGTAGATGAACTCGGTGTTGCGCGCGGCAAGGTTCGCGTCGTTCAGGAAGTTGATGAACGCATGCGCGGCCTCGACGTTCTTCGCGGTCTTGGGGATCACGACGTTGTCGAACCAAACGTTGCTGCCCTCCTTCGGGATCACATACGCGAGGTCCTCGTTCTCCTCCATGCACAGGATCGCGTCGCCCGCATAGATGACGGCGAGCGCGGCCTTGTTGTTCATCATCGAGGAACGGATGTTGTCCGTGCCGCAGCCCTTGAGAAGCGGGATCTGCTTGATCAGCTCGTCCTTGGCCTGCGCGATCTCGTCCGGGTTCTTGGAGTTCATGTCATAGCCGAGGCGGAGCAGGGAGATGGCGAGCGCGTCGCGGATCGAATCGTACTGCCAGATCTGGCCCTTATACTTTTCGTTCCAGAGGATATCCCAGCTGTCAACCTCTTCGTCCACCATCTTGGTGTTGTAGAGGATGCCGACCGTGCCCCACATATACGGCAGGGAATACTTGTTGCCGGGGTCGAACGTATTGGTCACGTCGTACATACGCTGCGAAATGTTCTTTGCGTTCGGGATCTTCGCCATATCGAGCGGCTGCAGGAGATCGTCCGCGATCAGCTTTTCGATGATGTAGTCCGACGGGAAGCACATATCGTAGGGGTTATCCGCCGAGCGCAGCTTGATCAGCATTTCCTCGTTGCTCGTCATTTCGACGTAATTGACCTTCACGCCGGTCTCGTTTTCGAAGATCGTGATCAGTTCGGGGTCGATGTATTCGCCCCAGTTGAGGATGTTCAGCGTGCCGCCGATGTTTTCATACTGATCGCCGTCGGCAAAGCTGTAATCCGGTTCTTCCTCGTCGCCGTTCGCGGCGGGGGCGTTGTTCGTGCAGGCGACAAATGCCGTCAGCATCACGAGCGCAAGCGCAAATGCCAAAATCTTTTTCATGCCACATTTCCTCCCTTGTCCTTGAGTTTGACTTTCTTGCTTTGGATTTCATACTCATGCTCCTTGGCGAGCCGACGGAAATTCACGATCAGCAGCAGGGACACGAGCGGTACGAAGATCACGGTTGCCAGCGCCGGGTTCACACCCCTTGCGCCGCGCGCCGCGGAATAGATATAGACCGAAAGAACGCTCTTGAGGTCGGATACAAAGTAGCTGACCACGAAGTCGTCCAGCGACATCGTCAGCGCCATGACAAAGCCCGACGTAATGCCCGGCATGATGTCCGGAATCACGGCTTTCATCAGCGCCTGCATCGGGGAGCAGCCGAGGTCCATCGCGGCCTCATACAGAAGATCGGAGCTTTGGCGAAGCCGCGGCATGACCGAGAAGATCACGTACGGGATGCTGAAGCTGATATGCGCGATCAAAAGCTTTGCAAAGTCCCCGACCTGCCGCGCGCCGAGCTCGGCCAAGAGGCCGTTGACGAATGCGAACAGCATCATGAACGTAATGCCGGTAACCAGGTCCGGGTTGACCATCGGGAGCTGCGAGATATTCAGCACGACGTTGCGCGTGCGCTTCTTCATCGCATAGATGCCGATGGCGGCGGCGGTGCCGATCAGCGTAGCGGCGACGCTCGTGATGCCCGCGACCTCCAGGGTCAAAAGCAGCGACTGCCCCGCTTCGCCGGTAAACAGCGTCATGTAGTTATGCAGCGTGAAGCCTTTCCAGTTGCCGAGGTTCGCATAGGAGATGCGCTTGCCGACCGTGAAATCGTTGAACGAGAACACGATCAGATAGATGATCGGCACATAGAGGAAGAACAGCATCAGCGCGAGATACACATATTTGAAGGAACGACCGAGCTTTTTCACCACATCTGTCCCCCTTCCTGCTGATCCTTGTCAAAGTAGTTCATGATCAGCGTGGATACGACCACGCACAGCAGCAGGATCAGCGACAGCGTGGAGCCCACCGCATAGTCGCCCTGCCCGGAGAGCTGCTTAAACGCCAGCTCGATTTCGTTGCCGTACAGATTATACTTGCCGTTGCCGATCAGCGTCGGGACCGTGAACGCCGTGATCGCCGGGATGAACACCATCGTGATGCCCGACACAATGCCCGGCACCGACAGCGGCAGGATCACGCGGAAGAACGTCGTGACGCCGTTCGCGCCGAGATCATGCGCGGCCTCCAAAAGGTTCTTGTCCAGCTTTGCCAGCGTGTTGTACAGCGGCATGATCATAAACGGCAGGAAGTTATAGACGAGCACCATCAGCACCGCGCCCTCGCTGCCGGTCAGCGTGCCGTTCTTCATGCCCAGCAGGTTCGGCAGAAAGTATTCGAGGATCGCCTGCCATGCGTAGGTGCGCAGCACGAAGTTCATCCACATCGGTACGAAGAACAGCACCGAAATGAACCCCGCGACGGACTTCTTCATGTTCGACAGGATGTAAGCGATCGGGTAGCCGAGCAAGAGGCAGATCCCCGTGGTTTTCAGCGCGATCTCCACGCTGATCCACAGCACGTTCCACCGCCCCGCGTCCGACAGCGTCTGCCAGAACTTGGTCAGCGTCCAGTCGCCGTTGACGTTCACCGCATAATAGAAGATGAACAGCATCGGCGCGGCGATAAACAGCACCATCCATACGATGTACGGATAGGCAAAGACTCTGCGCTTCATCGGCTCACTCCTCTTTGTCGGCCAGCACAATGTCCGCCGCATCGACCACGATGCCGATTTCCTCGCCGTCCTCCATGAACTCGTCGGAATGCGCGATCCAGTCGTTCTCCTCGCAGGAAACCGTGACCTCATAGTGCGTGCCGAGGAACATGCAGGCGCGAACGGTGCCGGTCAGCTTTGCATCCTGCGGTGCGACAAGCTGCACCTTTTCGGGCGCGATCTCCGCGAGCGCGATCTCCTTGTTTTCGTATTCGTTCAGATCGTTTGCCGCAAAGCCGACGTTGTCGATATAAACCATGCCCTCGCTCGGCCACACCTCGGCGTCGAACAGGTTGGTGGCCCGCGTCTTTTTCATGACGTGGATCGCATCCGGCGGGATCGAGATGCCGACCTGCTGCCCGACGGCCGCATAGTCGGTCGAATGGACGACCCATTCATAGCCGCCGCAGTCCACGTCGATCTCATAATGCACGCCCATGAACACGACCGAAACGACCTTGCCGGAGATGCGCGCGTCCTTCGGATCGACGATGTCGATATCCTCCGGGCGGATCACCACGTCCACCTCGACGTTCTTGCCGAAGCCCGCATCCACGCACGGGAAGACCATGCCCTTCATGCGCACCTTGTAATCGTCGAGCATGACGCCGGGGACGATGTTGCTCTCGCCGATAAAGTCCGCGACGAACGGGTTCTTCGGCTCGTTGTAGATATCGGTCGGCTTGCCGATCTGCTGGATCACGCCGTCCTTCATGACCACGATCGTGTCGGACATCGTCAGCGCCTCCTCCTGGTCGTGCGTGACGTAGATGAACGTGATGCCGAGCTGCCGCTGCATCCGCTTCAGCTCCACCTGCATTTCCTTGCGGAGCTTCAGATCCAGCGCGCCGAGCGGTTCGTCCAGAAGCAGCACCTTCGGCTCATTCACAAGCGCCCGCGCGATGGCGACGCGCTGCTGCTGACCGCCGGAAAGCTGGTCGATCCAGCGCTTGCCGTAGCCCTCCAGATTGACGAGCTTCAGCATGGCGTTGACCTTTTCTTCGATCTTGTCCTTCGGCGTCTTTTTGATCTTGAGGCCGAAGGCGATGTTGTCGTGCACATTGAGGTGCGGGAACAGCGCGTACTTTTGGAAGACCGTGTTGATCTCGCGCTTGTGCGGCGGGACCTTGGCGATATCCACGCCGTTCATTTTGATCATGCCGGAGGACGGCATAATGAAGCCCGCGATACACCTGAGCAGCGTCGTTTTGCCGCAGCCGGACGGCCCGAGCAGCGTTAAAAACTCGCCGTCGTTGATGTAGAGATTGACATGCTCGAGCGCCACATCGCCCGCGTAGTCCTTGGAAATGTCGATCAGCTCGATCAAATGCTTTTGCTGTTCCATGCGTTGCCCCTCATTATAATGGAATATTGTCATGCCGGACTTGCCGACAAGGTTCGTTTTCTCAGAACGACGGCGGTGTGCTCACCCAGAGCACCTTGGCCGCGGTCTTGCCCGTGTTCCGCAAATAATGCACGCCCGTCGGCCGAAGGTAGAAGCTCGATCCGCGCGATACGCGGTACTTTTTCTCGCCGTCGATCAGCGTGACCGCGCCGTTCAATACATAGCCGAACTCCTCGCCCTCATGCGGATCGCGCTCCTCGGTTTCGGCGCCCGGCTCGACCGTGACGAGAATCGGCTCCAGCGCGTTCTTTTGCGCGTTGGTGACGAGCCACGTGATGTGCTCGCCCTCAGTATCCTTTTCAAACATATCGTCCGGCGTGTAGACGACGCGTTCCTCCTTGCGGTCGTTGAAGAAGGAGGAAATGTCGGTGCCGAGCGCCTCCAATATGTCCATCAGCGTCGCAATCGACGGGCTTGTCACGTCGTTTTCGAGCTGCGAGATAAAGCCCTTCGTCAGCTCCGTGCGCGACGCCAGCTCCTCCTGCGTGAGGCCGAGCCGCAGCCGCATGTCCCTGATCTTCCGTCCGATTTCCGGTCTGCCCGATTCCATGGCCGTTCACCCCTTTCGATGTGTCCGAGAACCGATCTGCTCCGTGCTTCGCAAAGTTTGGTATTTCTGAACCGGAGGTTTAGCATCCGCGGATTTGTTTACGATTGCTGAACTTTTCGTTCAGTATCCTTGAACCGCATTATTTCTAAACTTGCCGTTTAGGTTTACTAAACTTCCAGGCTATATAATTACATACTTTCCCCTGTTTGTCAATCAAAATTTTAATTTTTCACCAAGATTTTTTATAAAACAAAATTGTCTTTACCTGTGTTTTTCAAAGCCCCGTCCGCACGGGGCAAGGCAGGCTTTTCGCAAAAGGCGGCCAATCGGCATATTTCGGGCGCATCGCCGCCCATGCCGTTTCCCCGAACCCGATTGACGAAAACGGCTGTGCCGCGGTATAATAAGGAAAACGTTTCGGGGGAGGCACGCATGGAAAAGGCTTTGCGCTTTCGTATCGGCGACGCGGTCGTGATCGCCGCCGTGCTGCTGGCGGCAGGCGCTTTGGCGCTCTTTTTGCTGCTGCCCCGCCCCGCCGAAGCGCCGACCGTGGAGGTTTACCAAAACGGCGCGCTGCTCTATACCCTGCCCCTCGACGCCGACACGCGCCTTTCGGTCGGCGGGGATTACGATAACGTCGTTGTGATCGAAGGCGGGCGCGTCTATGTCGAAAGCGCGACCTGCCCCGGCGGGGACTGCGTGCATGCGGGCGCGATCAGCCGCGCCGGGCAAAGCCTCGTCTGTCTGCCGAACCGGCTCGAAATCCGGCTTGTCGGGCAAAGCGACGTGGACATGATTGCGAGGTGAGCGTATGACGACCAAAAAGCTCACCCAAACCGCGATCCTTGCCGCGCTTGCTTTGGCGCTGTCCCTTCTCGAACGGCTGCTCCCGCTGTCGCTTGTGCTTCCGCTGCCGGGCGTGAAGCTCGGCCTGAGCAACCTTGTCACGCTGTTTGCCCTGTATACGCTCGGCCTGCCGTATGCCGCGGCGATCCTTCTTTTACGCGTCGTGCTCGGCAGCGTGTTTTCGGGCAGCGTGACCGCGCTTTTGTATTCTCTCGTCGGCGGGCTGCTGTCGCTCGGCACGATGGCGCTGTTGAAACGGTTCCCCGGCCTCTCGATCTACGGCGTCAGCGTCGGCGGGGCCGCGATGCACGCGGCAGGGCAGATCCTTGCCGCCGCGCTGCTGCTCGGCTCAGCATCCGTCGTGTGGTATCTGCCCGCGCTGCTCGGCGTGTCCGTGCTGACCGGGCTTTTGATCGGCGGCCTTGCGGCGGCGGTGCTGCACGCGCTTGCCAAAGTGAAGCCTGCCTCATAAATGCGAAAGGAGCCTGCCTGTGAAGCGACTGATTGCCTGCGCTGTGGCGCTGCTGCTGCTCGTATCCTGCGCGCCCTTTTCGCGTTTCGAGCGATACGAGGCGACGTGGTACGACGTGTTCGATACCGTGACGGTACTGCGCGGGTACGCCGAAAGCCGCGCGGATTTCGACCGGATCGCAAACGCCGCGCACCGCGTTCTGCTGGAATACCACACGCTGTTCGATATCTACCACGACGCAGACGTGCCGAATCTGAAAACTGTGAACGACGCCGCGGGCGGCGCGCCGGTCGCCGTCGATGCGCGGCTGATTGACCTTTTGACCTTTGCCCGCGATGTGGACGAAATGACCGGCCACCGCGTGAACTGCATGCTCGGCGCGGTGCTGTCGCTTTGGCATGACGCGCGCGAAGCCGCGCTTGCCGATCCGGCCTCCGCCGTGCTGCCCGATCCCGCCGCGCTGACCGAAGCCGCCCGCCACACCGGGTTCGCGCTTTTGGAGATCGACGAGCAGAACGGCACGGTGCGGCTCGCCGATCCGCTTGCAAGGCTCGATGTCGGCGCCATCGGCAAGGGGTTTGCCGCGCAGCGCGTGGCCGAGGCGCTCCCGGACGGGTATGTGCTTTCGCTCGGCGGGAACATTGCCGCGATCGGCGCGAAGCCGGACGGCGAACCGTTCGTGATCGGGATTCAGAACCCGGACGATCCGAACGCGCTGCAGCATACCGTGCGCGCCATCGACCTTTCCGTCGTCACAAGCGGCGACTATCAGCGCCAATTCACCATCGGCGGCGTCCGCTATCACCACATCATCGACCCCGATACGCTCCGCCCCGCCGCTCGCTTCCGCGCCGTGACGGTGCTGCATCCCGATTCCGCCATGGCCGATGCGCTCTCGACCGCGCTGTTTTTGCTCGACCGCGAAGCCGGCGAAGCCCTTTGCGCCGCGCACGGTGCCGAGGCGCTGTGGATCGACACGGACGGGAACGAGTTCATGACCGAGGGCTTTCAGGCGCTTATACGCGATTGAATCCCAAAAAGTACAGACAGCACCGCTTATTCGGCGGTGCTGTTTGCATGTCCGGCGAACGGAAGGGTAAATCCGCCGGACAAGGGAGAAGAAGGAGAAAACAAACGGGTGTTTGGGGTTGATCGGGGTATGGTCGCGGCGCTTCGCCCGGCCTGCCGGATTGTACCGCCCGCAGGGCGATTTCGCTGCAAGCTATGCTTGCGCTTCAGCCGTTCGCGGGCACATATTCCCCGAACGTGACGCTGACGGTCTGCTTCTGCCCCTCGCGCTGGATCGTGAAGGCAGCGGTATCGCCCGCGTTGTAGTTCGCAATGGCATCGGACAGGTCGGCATTCGAGGAAATCGCCTTGTCGTCGAGGGCAAGGATCAGATCGCCCGCCTTCAGCCCCGCCTGTTCCGCTGCACCGCCCGCAACGACGTCCGTGATCTGGACGCAGTAGACGCTGTTGGAATACCAGTAGCCGTAATCGGAGCGCAGGGATACATTCTGCGTATACACGCCGAGGTAAGCTCTGCCGGTGATATAGCCGTAATGCAAAAGGTCGTTGATCTCGGTCAGCACGTCGTTGATCGGGATCGCAAAGCCGAGGCCCTCGGCGTTATTGCCCGACGCTTTCGCGTTGACGATGCCGATGAGCTTGCCGCTCGCGTTGAACAGCCCGCCGCCGGAGTTGCCCGGGGAGATCGCCGCGTCGGTCTGCACAAGCTCCATCACGGTGTTGTCAATCGTGACCGGGCGGCGCAGCGCGGAGATGATGCCGCTGGTGGCCGTGCCGCGCAGCTCGCCGAGGGGGTTGCCGATGGCAATGACATCCTCGCCGACGGTCAGCATATCGCTGTCCCCGATTTCGGCGGCGACAAGGTTGCTCGCTTCGATCTTGATGATCGCAAGGTCGTTGCGCTTGTCCATGCCGACGACGGAGGCTTCATACTCGGTATCGTCGTTCAGCGTGACCTTGATCGAACTCGCGTCCTCTATGACGTGGGCGCAGGTAGCGATATAGCCGTCGGTCGTGATGATCACGCCGCTGCCGCTGCCCTCCGTCTCATACACGCGGCCCCAATAACTGACCGGCGCGACCACGTCGATGCCGACGACGCTCGGCGCGGCGATCTCGCAGATCTGCGCGCGGGTATACTGCCCGCCGGTCACAAAGCCGGACGACTTGATGATTTCAGCCGTCTCCGCTTCGGTCGACTCGCTCGCCGTGACGGCGGGCGCCGCCGTCGGGACGGACAGCACGGGAGCCTGCGTGACGGTCGGCGCCTGCGACGCGGTGATGGCGTCGCGGCTCCGGATATAGTTGCTGCCGAGCAGCACGCCGGCGAACAGACCGACGACCGTTGTCATCGCAACGCAGCTGAGCAGTACGGACAAACCGACGTTTACGCGGTTTTTCTTTTTATTATTCTTGTCTTGGTTCTTTTTCCATTCTTCATTCACATAGGAATATTCCATAACGTGCCTCCTCTGCACGAAAGATACTCTTTTGATGCTGTCAGTATAGAATTCAAATATGACCCCGGTATGGCAAAAATGAAGCAAAAATGCGATAAAAATTGGAAACATTGTGTCAAATCTGCTCGCGGCGATTGACGAAACCGTCTGTATTCGATAAAATGAGGGCATGAAAAAGCAATTCGATATGAAGCAAATCTGGAACTGGATCATCGCAGTTCTCAAGGGCACGCTCGTCGGTCTGGCGATCGTGATTCCCGGCGTTTCCGGCGGCTCGATGCTGCTGACCATCGGCGTTTACGGAGACGCCGTTTCCATCACCAGCAAGAACAAGGAGATTCGGAACAAGGCCATTGTCAAGCTGATTCCGTACGCCGTCGGCATTGTGCTCGGCGTCGCCGTGCTGTCGTTTGTGATCACGTGGCTGCTTGCGAACTATCAGCTCTATACGATCCTCACGTTCTGCGGCCTGATCCTCGGCTCGCTGCCGATGCTGATCAAGGAGATCCGCGGGCAGATCAACGTGAAGCGCGTGCGCCCCGAATACTTCGTTCTCTCCGCGCTGATGATCGCGCTGATGATCGCGCTGCCGCTGCTGTCCAACAGCAGCACGGAGGACTTTGCGCGCATCGGCAAGGCCGAGGGGCTCGCCCTCAACGACCGCGTCGTGCTGCAGAGCGAAGCCGCCGCGGACGAAACGATCTCCGTCCGCAGGGACGATCCCGCGGTGCAGGTGCTGAAGATCAAAGCGCCCGAATCGGGTCTGAAAGGCATGAAAGCCGATCTGAACGACGGCGTGATCTTTGAATACGACGCGCTCGACGATACGAACTGGAACGACGAACCCGTGACACCCGTTTGGGACGGGGACCTGCTCGCGGTCAACGGGCAGCGATACACCGTCTACCGCGCGGTCGATACGCTGAACAACGGCGCCGTGTCGATGCTTTGGGCGCTGCTGCTCGGCTTTATTGCGGCGGGCACGATGATCATTCCGGGCATTTCCGGCTCGATGGTGCTGCTCGTTTTAGGCTACTACAACAGCATTATGTCGCACCTCAAGGCCGGTATCATTGCGCTTGTGACGTTCCAATTTGCGTCGCTTTGGCAGCACCTCTTGGTGCTCGTCCCGTTTGCCGTCGGTGTCGTGCTTGGGCTTTTGATCGTGTCGAAGCTCGTCAAGTGGCTTCTCGACCGCTACCCCACCCCGACCTACTATGCGATCATCGGCCTGATGCTCGCATCGCCCTACGCGATCTTTATGAAGTCCGGCCTGTTCAACGGCATGTTCTTCGCATCGCTGCATTGGTACACGGTGCTGATCGGGCTTGTGTGCTTCGGCGTCGGGTTCTTCGCCGCCACCAAGCTGTCCGGCGAGGAAAAGTAATTCTAATGCTGCATAACCGCTTCTGCAAGGAGGCGGTTTTTTGTTGGAATATGCTTTTGTTCGGGATGTACTTCTTTTCTTATTTGACGGGGATGTACTTCTTTTCTTCTTCCGGGAGGAAGAAGAAAAGAAGTACCAAGAAAAGAAGAAGGCCAGGATTTTTCCTTTAGAGAATCTGAAGCATGCTACCCTCATTGTTTCGCCGTTTTGATCGTTTTTAATGATAATTTATTTCCATTGTACGATATAGCAGACCATAAGCCCCGCACCCCATGTTATACTCTTCCTGTCCGGTTTCGGATGAGCTTCCGCATAGAGAGGGGATGATAACGATGAATTTGCGAGAATGGAAACAGGTTGCGGAAAGGGAGGTTCGGCGCTATCGGGAAAGCAAGGCCTATGTAGCGGGCTTTGACGCGGCGGGTGCGGCGGGCGATCCAACCAAGCGAAACGAGCGCGCCCGCTGGATCTGGGCGGTGGAATCCGTGCGCCTGCACCTGCTGCGCACCGATCCCGAAAAGGCTGCGTTCTTTGCGCGCCTCTACCGGCTCGACGAGCTGCACGGGCGGCTGCGGCAAAAGGAAACGGTGCTGAAGATCGCCTTGGAGCTGTATATCTCCGAAGCGACGCTCTACCGCTGGCGGGAGGAGATCTTGTACTCCGTCGCGCTGGCGGCGGCGCAGGTCGGCGCGTTTCGACCGTTCCGCAGCTGAACGATGTGACGTTCAAAACGTTGTGCAGAATGTGTTTTCCGGCACCCGAAAGGGTGCTGTTTTGTACTTTTTTCCATATTTTGGAAAATAAAAAATCGAGAAATTTCACGGTTTTTCGCCTATATCATGTCCAAATCGCGCATGTGCGGTCTTTCGGTCACACGGATGACACAGAATCGCACAAAACTGTTCACAAACTGACACAACTTTGTTCAAAAGGATGTGATACAATGGATATCGTGGAATCGCATAGCGAAGGAACGAATCGGTTTTTGGGCCGTGCGAACCCCCAACATCTTGTTATCGGAAAGGGTAAATTGTCTTGCTGTCCACCCGCGCGGATCTCAAAACCGGCCTTTTGCTGACGACCTTTGCGCTCTGCTCTGTATTTTTTTACAGCCAAAAGATGACGCTCCCGGTCGCCGAGGCAGACGCTGCTGCAAGTCCGGTTCCGACCGTTTCGGCCGCCGTCACGTCCGTGCCGACGCCGCCCGCCGTGCATGTACAGCTGCAGGCAAGCGCCTCCCCCGCGGCGCCGATCTATACGGTTCCGCCCGCCAATATCGAGACGCCCTTGCCGTCCGCTTCGCCGGAACCGACCGAGCTGCCCTCTCCCGCCCCGGCGGCTTCCCCGCTGCCCTCGCCAGCCGCCGTCTTCGGCACCTTTCCGGAGGCGCACGGCTACACGACGGCGCTGGAGATCGACGGAGAAGCGGTGGAATCGTTCCTGCGGGAAACGCCCGTTTCGTTCGGCAGCGGCGATTATTTTGCGCTCCCCGGCGTGGCGACGTTTCGCGGCGGCAATGACCGGCAGAACGCGGCCTGCGGCACTGTGGACGAGCTTTCCGGCACGTTCAAAAAGCTGTGGAGCGTGAAAACCGGCTACATGAATAAATCCGGCTCCGGCACATGGAGCGGCAGCGGATGGACCGGTCAGCCGCTCTTGGTGCAATGGCCCGAAGGCACGCGCCGCGTGATGAATCTCTATGACGAATACAAGGCCAAGGACGGCTGGGTCGAGGTCATCTATGCGACGATGGACGGAAACGTTTACTTTTTAGATCTCGAAACCGGCAAGCCCACGCGGGACAAGCTCTCTATCGGCATCCCGTTCAAGGGCGCAGGCTCGCTCGATCCGCGCGGCTGGCCCGTGCTGTACCTCGGCACCGGCGACACCTATGCCGCCAAAGCGAAAAAGGGCCGCGCGATGGCGATCAGCCTGCTCGACTTTTCCCGGCTGTGGGAGGTCGGCATTGCCAAGGACAAGTTTGCGCTTCGCAACTGGACGGCCTACGACAGCGCGATCTTAGTGGACGCCGCTTCGGACACGGCGCTGATCCCCGGCGAGAACGGCATTCTCTATTCGCTCTCGATGCACACCGTCTACGACGAGACGGCGGGCACACTGACCATGACGCCCGACCCGGTTGTGAAACAGCGGTATGAAGCGCCGCGCGTCGGTCCGGATCGCGCGGGAAAGTTTTATTACGGCTATGAATCGAGCGCCGCGACGTGGAAGCAATACGCGTTCCTGTGCGGCAACGACGGCTATATCCGCTGCATCGACCTCAACACGATGGAAGCCGTGTGGGTGCAGGATCTCGGCGACGATATCAACGCCACGCCCGCTTTGGAGGAAACGGAAACCGGCCTGTACCTGTACGTCGGCAACACCGTGGATCGCACGATGAAGCGGCAGAAGGGCACGGCGTCGTTTTACAAGCTCGACGCGCTGACCGGGGAAATCCTGTGGCGCTTTGAACAGGCCGTCACGTCCACCGACAATATCACCGGCGGCGTGATGTCGAGCGCGGTGCTCGGCAAAAACGAGCTGTCCGGACTTGTCTTTACCACGTTCGCCTCGACCTACGGCGACACGAAAGGCGAACTGTACGCCTTCGATACCACGACCGGCGAGGTCGTATGGCACAAGGCGCTGGACACCTACACATGGAGCTCGCCGCTCGCGCTGTATACGGACGCGGGCAAGGGGTATCTGCTGCTGTTCGACCATAAGGGAAAGGGGTATTTGCTGGACGGACGCAGCGGCACAACATTAGGAAACTGCAAGCTCTCCGAAAATATCGAAGCGTCACCATGCGCTTTCGGAGATCTTATCGTGATCGGCACGCGGGATCGGCACATTTACGGCCTTCGCGTGTCCTGACATGGAGGTACTATGGATACAAAGAAGAAAAAGAAGAAGAGAAGGAGGAAGGTTCAGCCAAGGTTCTATCTGATCATTTCCCTGTTCATCCTTGTGATCGTGCTGCTGATCGGCGTGCTGATCTGGATGATCTTAGAGCTGATCAAGGGCTTCCGGGAAAACGCGGAGCAGGAAGCGAGCTATCAGCAGTACATTGTGGAATACAACGCGGGCAATTTCGGCGCCCCGTCCTCTTCTCCGATGTCGCTGAGCGAATTCAAGTCCGCCGGACCGCCGACCCCGACGCCCACACCGACGCCGACCCCGACGCCTACGCCCAAGCCCACGCCGCACGCGATCGCGGATTCGAACCCGGAGCGGTACGGCTATGTCGATAAAATCGAAGTGGACGGCGTGCAGGTGGACGCAAGCAGCTATACGCGTCCGCAGCCGATCAGCTTCCCTGCGCCGGACGATTACAGCGAGGTCAACGGCATTCTGACGTTCCGCGGCAGCAACTGGCGCAACCGTTCCTCGTTCGGCACCGTGAACCTCACCGAGTTTAAGATGGCACAGATCTGGCAGCGCAGCATCGGCGCGCTGACCAAGCCGTCCGGCAAGTCCTCGTGGTCCGGCTGCGGCTGGACGGGACAGCCGCTGATCGTCGAATGGCCCGCCGAAACGCGGCGACAGATGGCGTCGATGTACGCCGCCGCCCGCGAAAAGGACGGCCTTGTGGAGGTCATTTACCCGACGGAGGACGGCAACATCTACTTCATCGACCTCGAAACCGGCAAGGATACGCGCGATCCGATCGTGCTCCGCGTCCCGTTCAAGGGCACCGGCAGTCTTGATCCGCGCGGCTATCCGCTGCTGTATCTCGGCTCCGGCGATATGTATTCCAACGAATCGCAGAAGTCCCGCGTGTTCATCATCAATCTGCTGACGAATCAGGTGATCTATGAATTCGGCAAGCAGGATACCGACAGCTTCGCCCCGCGTATCTGGTACGCCTACGACTCCGCGCCGCTGATCGACGCCCGCACCGATACGCTGATCTATCCCGGCGAAAACGGCGTGATCTATACGATGAAGCTGAACACGAACTACGACACGACCGACGGCATCATCACGATTGCGCCGTCGAACATGGTCAAGCACACCTACACCGGCACCGGCTCTTGGGGTGCGGACATCGACAAAGCCGACAGCAGCCATAAATGGTACGGCTACGAGGGCAGCGCGGTCGCGTGGAACGGGTTCCTGTACCTTTCGAGCAACGACGGCCTCTTGCAATGCATCGACATCAATACGTTCAAATGCGTGTGGATCGCCGATACGTGGGACGATACGAACGCTTCCCCGGTGCTCGACGTGATCTCGGAGGATGAGGCGTATCTGTACGTCGGCACCTCGCTGCACTTCACCAAGGACGGCAGCAGCAACGGCGTCGCGCCGCTGTTCAAGGTCAACGCCATGACCGGCAAGGTCGAGTGGCAGTACGGCCTGACCGTCACGACCGTGTCCGGCGTGTCCGGCGGCATTCAGGCCACCGCCGTCGTCGGCGAGGGCAACCTCAAGGATCTGGTGTTCGTCCCGGTCGCCCGCTACGGCAATAAGGACGCTGGCGTGCTCGTCGCGCTCGACAAAGCGACCGGCAGCGTCGTATGGCAGTTCACGATGGATAAGTACAGCTGGTCCTCCCCCGCCGTCGTCTATACCGCAGACGGCACCGGATACATCATCCAGGCCGATTCCGGCGGCAATATCTTCCTGTTCGACGGACTTTCGGGCAAGCTCCTCAACACGATTGCCCCGACCAAATCGAATTTCGAAGCCTCCCCCGCCGTGTTCGGCAATATGCTGATCCTCGGCTGCCGCGGCGATCAGAAGATCTTCGGCATCCGGCTGTCGTAACCGACTGCAGCATAAAAGCACCGTTTCCAAGCGGTGCTTTTTTGTTATGCGGCTATAAGGCTGTTATCTGTTTTGCTTCGCTCTTGCACTTTCCGCAGCGGCTGCAGCCGTTGCACGCAAGGCGCATACCGCAGGTCTGGCAGCGCTCGCCAAAGTACGGCACATAGAGCTTTTCAGGCGGGATCGGGTTGCCGTCCGGGTCGCAGAGGTGAAAGACGATCGGTTTGCCCAAGCGCGACAGGCCGGACAGATGCGCCTGCCGGCTCGAAACGCCGCTGCCCTCGATGCGGTAGACCTTGCCGTCCTTCTCAAACCGCCGCCCGGTACCGCAAAAGACGAACGTTATATCGAAGTCGCGGCACTCGTCGGCAAGGGTTTTCACCCATTCATAGCGGCACAGCCGCGCCCCGCCGTAGCTTTCGCCGTCGCAAAGCACCTGTTCGATCTGCCCGGCAGGCAAATAGGCCCGGATGGACACGGGACCGATCAGCGGCGCGCACATGATCCCCTTATGCTTGAACGGAAGCGAGAACAGGATCGGGATGCGCTCGTCCGCGCGGCGCTGGTTCTCGGTCGTCACATTGAAAAACACGTTTTCCCAGCCGTCGCCCCAGTCGGGCGGGAGGCACCTTTCGACGCGCTCGGGCCGCTTGGTGAGCAGGAAAAACTTCACATCCGGCCGCTGCCGCATGATGCGCCACGCCTCCGGCCGCCACGCGTCGGCCTCCTCCAGGAAAAAGTCGGAGGTCATGCACACACGAAGCTGCTCGCCGCTCTGCACCTTGAAGTTTCCCGCGCGATCCTTGGCAAGCGGATAGGCAAACCCGGCCTTGGTGCGGTAGATATCCGCGCCGTCGCGGTCGCGCTGCCGGTCCATAAAATACATATAACAGTTTTGGCAGCCCTCGCTGCACTTTTTGCACCCGTGCCACGGGTTCCAGATATCGTGCATACCGTCCTCCTTTCTTTCCGTTGTACGTTGTTTCGTCCGCGTTTGCGGGCGTTCCGGCCGGCTTATGCCGTACCGTCTGAAAATCAGTATACCGCGCCGCCTGCGCTTTGGCAAGCAGGCAGTTTTTTGTAACCGAAAAACAAAACAGCGCCGTCGTAAGGATCTTGCGAACGGGGCTGTTTTTTGCGGTCGTACAGCTTTTTGCTTTTGTTCACTTTCGTGACCGGGCGCACGTCCCAAAGCACGCGCTTCTGCCGGTCGAGCGCCGCTTTTCGGCGCTTGCTCATCTTGTCCCGCGGGACGAAGGGCTGCATGGGGATCACTCCTTTTTTTGTTCAGTATACCATACGGTTGTGCTCTTGCAAAGAGCAAAAATCCGGCTCGCACAGCGCCGTCCCGCGTATGATGGCGGAGAAAGGGTCGTCGGCACGGCGCCGCGCAGTCGGATGGGAGATCCGGCGTCCGGGGAAGGGAGGGCCGAACGCCGAAGGAGGAAAGCAAAAGGAGAAGGAAACGATCTTTGCCGGTCTTGCGTGGATTCAGCCGCAAGCTCTGCTTGCGGTTTCGCCCGAACTTTGCTCGGATTCAGCCGCGCCGCAGGCATGATTTCGCCCGCGTCAGCGGATTCCGCTTATAATTGTCCTGCAGCTTCGCTGTACGGCAGCAGGGAGATTTCGAGGTTGCCGTTCTTGGTGCGCAGCTCGTCGATGAACGCCTTTTCCTCGGCGTGGTTCTTCAGCTCGACCTTGAACGAGAGCCGGAACATCGAGCCCATGCCGGTCGTCTTGACGCCCATGCGCTCGACGCGCTTGCAGTAATGCGCAAAGGTGTCGTCGAACATATCGGTGTATTCGAGCGATTCGGGGATCGTGACGCGCAGCAACTGTTCTGCGGCGAACGTTTTGTTTTCAAACAGCCTGGCCGAAGCGAGCAAGAAATACAGCACCGCCAGCACAAGCAGGATGATCACGCCGTAGGCAAGGTAGCCCATGCCGAACGCAATGCCCGCGCCCATCGCGATCAGAATCGCGGCGATCTCGTCCGCCGAGCCGGGCGCGGAACGGAAGCGGATCAGTCCGAACGCGCCGCCGATCGCGACGCCAGCACCGATGTTCCCGTTCACGAACGTAATCACCGCGCCGACCACGAACGGCAGCAGTGCCACGACGATAAAGAACCGCTTGGTCGAGCGCACGCGCAGCGACATGATCCCCGCATACACAAAGCCGCTTGCGACGGCGACGAGCGCCATCAGGAAAAATTCGGACGCCGTGACGGTGGAGGAATAGATGGAATCAAACATAGGAGTACCCTTCCTTTCTGTTCGGTAAAAACTGGCTTTTTTGCACCCCGTAGGGAATGCTGTTTTGCGTTTGCGGCGCGGCTCTGGGAAAATCCCCTTTTGCCCGCTGTGCCGCTTATCCTGCGTTCCTTTGCGCCGAGAGAAGCTGCCGCCGGTACGCTTCGCCGTACTTAGATATGCTGCCCTTTTTGATCGCGCCTTGCGACAGAATATCGGTCAGCCAAAGCGGCATGGCCTGTTGCACCTTGAGCTCCAGAATCGTCTGCCCGGGGTCGAGCAGCGGCGTACCGTCCATCGAACGGTCGAGCCGCAGATCGTCGGTACGATAGCGCGGGTTGTAGTCGATCGTCAGCCGGAGGTCGCCGCCCGGTTCATAGTAGGCGATGCGGTCGTAGATGATCAGGCATGCGGGAACAAGCTCGCGGTAATAATCGCGGAAATACGTGATCTCCCGGTTGATCTGCCCGCCCGCGCAGATATCGCCCTCGCCGGAAAAGAACTTCTCGACCTTTGGGATCGTGGACTGTACGCGCCGCTTATACACGATGCCGTATGCCTTGCGCTTGAGTTCGAGATACACCGGCGAATCGTGCGCGGCAAGGCCGTAAGAGCGCAGGCGAATCTTTTCCTTAAATTCCGGCTTATCGGCCGACGCGCGGATCAGCCGGTAATCCGGCGTATCGTAGTACAGCGATGCAATCGAGGTCTTGCCGAATGCGTCCGGTTCCATGTGTCCTTTGAGCCGTTCGATCAAATAGGCGGTCTGCTCGGCGGAGAGGATGTATTTCAGCTCATACCGCTGCATGACGACAATCGGGTTTTGCACGACGGTCATGTGTTCCGCCTCCTTTACAGTTCAACTTTCACAATGAATTTGCCGTCCCGCACCTCGGCGTAGGCGCGTCCGTCCATCGCCCGCAAAATCTCCCGCACGCGGGCAAGACCGAGCCCCGTTCCGCCGTCCTGTCCGTGCAGGGACACAAAGCGGTCGAACGCCTGTTCATACGCGCCTTCCGGCAGGTCGGTGTCATTCTCGATCCGCAGCGTGATGCGCTCGCCCTCACGCGAAAGCGTCAGCGATACGGCCGATTTTGCGTAGCGATACGCGTTTTCAAAAAGTTCCTCAACGACTTCGCGCAGCGCGTCGGCGTCGCCCTTGACTATAAGCTCGGTCTGCACGTCGGCGGTCAGCGCAAGGCCCTTTTCCGAAAAGCGCGGGCGGTTCTGCTCGACGGTTTCCGCCGTGATCGTGCCGAGCGGCGCCATGGGGTTTGTTTCGTCGGTAAAGACCGCGAGCCGCCCGATCCGGCCTGTCAGATCGGTCATGCGCGCCACCTGCCGGTGGATTGAGCGCGTCTGGTCGGTCGGGCCGCTTTCGCGCTCCATCAGCTCGGTTTCCGCGGCGATCACGGTCAGCGGCACTTTCAGCTCGGCCTCCGCGTCCGCGATAAAGCGTTTTTGCTTGCGGTCGGCTTCCTCGATCGGCTCGAACAGCCGCTTGGCCGCGACTTTCAGTACCGCAAAGCTGACGCCGATGCAGACGATTTCCCCGATCAGCGAGATCAGCAGGATCCGATAGGACGGCAGCAGTTCGCGGCTTTGGTCGATGACGGTCACGTAGGTATCGCCGTTCTTTTGGTACACGCGGTAGCGGTAGCTGAGGTTCGTCCAGCCGGTCGTTTCGTTTTGCAGCGACGCCGCCCACGCCAGCGCCTCGTCCTCCGTCACCGCCGAAATGCGGTAGGCAACGAGCTTGGTGTTGCCCTTTTGGGTGAAGCGCACCGTGAAAAAGCGCATCGTTTCGGTCAGCTCCGGCGAGCCGGTGCCCATCGCATCGAACCGGCCGAGTTCATTCCCCGCACCGAAGCGCAGACCGCCGCGCATCCCCATGGGACCGGTGCGCAGCTCGCCGTTTTGCGAAGCGATCATTTTGGTGACATGGTCGGCGTCGTCCGCCGCCATCGTGAAGCTCGCGCCGTTGATCACGCCGAGCAGCACGGTCAGCAGCACGATGATCGCCAGCAGCGCATAGAATACAAATCGGTTGACAGCCTTTTTCATGCCGTTTCCCCCTCCCTGTCCTTGCCGAGCAGCCGTTCGACGGCGGCGTAGACCTCCTGCGGCAGAAACGGAAACGCCAGCGCCGCATCCGCGCCGCAGTCGCCGTCTTCGGCCATGAGCAGCAGCACCGGGATCTGCCGGTCGTGCAGCAACGGAATCAGCTTTTCCACGCCGATCCGCGGGAGCGCGCTGCCGAGCAGCGCAAGATCGAATCCGGTTTCCGTGGTCTTTTCGATCACCTGTGTGCCGTCAAACGCGGTCGTCACCGCATAGCCCCTTTTGCCGAGCAGCGCCGCATAGCACCGCAGCAGATCGCGGTTCGGATCGGCCAGCAGCAATTGTTTCATCGTGTCCTCCCGTCCGGCGGTATCGCCTGTTCCCATAAAATGAATATTGAAAAACGCAAGCATGATTTGTCATTCATTCTTTCGTATCTTCTTGACAAAGCAGAGTATATCCGAGAAAACTTAAAGGAACTTTAAAGCCGAAAAAAGTTTTTGCATCGCCGCTGAACGAAAAAACGCCGCCCCATGGGGCGGCAAGGAGAGAAAAGAAAGAAGAAAGAACCATTTGCGTCTTCGGTTGCCTTCGATATACAGTATGCCCGAAACGGGAGAATGTATACAAAACGAATGAAATCGTCACTGGATTTGTATCTTTATTGCCTTTGAATATAAAATATGAGACATGAGCTCTCGTTGTTCTCTGTGCCCCTAACATACTTTCAGTTTTCTACTAATCCTAAATCACGAACCACCCGTAAAACGGGTGGTTTGCTTTTGGCTATAAGCCCTTGTTGCCAACTCGCGCCTAAAGACGCTGCTTGTTCGTTGTCCAAGCTCTCTGTTTCTCCTTACTTTACGCCCCTAAAGGGGCTCTTACCGCTTAAATGGATCTTCGTATTCCTTTACACTCAGCTTATCTACCGCTATATCGTTCTTCTCCTGATCCTGTATGTACTTCCTAATCGTAGCTTCATTTAATCCTACCGTTGACACGTAGTAACCCTCCGCCCAGAAGTGTCGGTTTCCGAACTTGTACTTTAAGTTCGCTTGTGCGTCAAATATCATCAGCGCACTTTTCCCTTTTAGGTAGCCCATAAAACTCGATATACTCATCTTTGGCGGGATACTCACCAGCATATGTACATGATCCGGCATCAGGTGCCCTTCAAGTATCTCTACGCCCTTATAATTGCATAGTTGTCTTAATATCTTCCCTATACTTTCCCGGTATTGATTGTAGATGATTTTTCGTCTATACTTGGGGGTGAACACAATGTGGTACTTGCACAGCCATTTTGTGTGCGCTAAACTGTTTTCCTGTTTAGCCATAAAAGCCTCACTTCCTTTCTTTTGTTTGAGAGCTTGGACTCCCTCATTCTATCGGAAGTGAGGCTTTTTGTGTACAACTTCTTGTCTCGCACCCGCATAGCGGGTGGTTTTTTGTTTCGCTTCGCTCAACTGCCTGAAGGCGTAATAACGTGTGACGGCCGGAGCCGTCACACGCAACTATACTGCTCATCTTGGTCTAATTTATACGCAACTCAGAAAAGAAATCTTGAAAGTTCGGTTTAGTTTCAGCATTGCCCGCTATCAATGATAGAGTATTGTTCGTACACTT
>CAMHJE010000020.1:0-23232 GCA_946185305.1 uncultured Clostridia bacterium
CGCCGAAGGCATCGGGAGACGTTTCACCTATATGATGCACACCCTCTCGCTCATCAAAAAATAATGGACATGCACCGAGCATCGGGTCTTTGAACGCCTTACGCAGGATAAGCCCGGTAGCCATCCCTGCAGCAGCGACAAAAGGCCGTTTCCACGTTCAAAAGATCGTGAAAGGTTATCCGTAAGCAGCTTGAAGTAGACTTTGTTTGCAACCTTGGTTCGAGGCGGTACTATATCCAATCGGCATATTCCATTCCCGATGAGCAAAAGCTGACGCAGGAAACAAGGCCTTTTACAAGAATAGATGATTCCTTCAAGAAGATCGTTATTACCAGAGACATTGTTCCGGCTCATTATGATGACCGTGGGATTCTCACGATCAACATTTATGATTTTCTCCTTGACCCATCTGCTCTTGAAAAGTAATCAGGGGGACAGTAAATGCAACATGAATGCAAAATAACCGTTCTGGAAACGAAATGTTTTCCGGACCTGCAGGAGCAATATCTTGCCGATCCCAAGTCCGGACCTTGCCCGTTCTTCAAATCGGGCGACACTTTCCTACTGAAGCGCACACCCCGGCAGGACGATTTCTACCACCTGATGAACGGCAAGTTCTGCGGCGAGGCGTGGGATGCCGTCAGTCGGTATGTCTACACTGCGCTGCAGGGAGGCTCCATAATGAAAGGCTGGACCAACGATGACCGCATGATGATAGCCTGCTGCAACGACGGCACTCGACCAGTCATCTTCAAGATCGAGCGCATCGACATCCCGGAGACACCAGAAGAGGAAGAATGGCTGGCAAAACAGCATTTCAGGAATACAGTAGAGGATGCGTATACCGGCTGACAAATCACAGTTTACGGAGGTGTCATATGGCAATTATTCAACTTGTTTTAGCACTTATCATTTTGGGACTCCTTTACATTAGGATGATCAAAAGAGAGATCCCCAAACCAATATCGAAACCGCAGGCTGCGATACCGGTCGTGCTGGGTGTGGTATCCGTGCCTGTATCGTTTCTTATATTCCTGGGTTTGGGAACGCTGCTCATGACCACAGGATATTCGAAGAATGAAGTTCCTATGGTTGTAAGCTCTGTTGTCGGGGCACTTTTCGGTGCAGGCTTTCCAGAAGAGATCGCTAAGCTTGTGATGATGGTAATTACGATCCTGATCTTCCGCTCCAGGATCAAAAACGTTTATGAGTACATTCTGATCGGTGCCGGAGTCGGCTTCGGCTTCACTCTGCTGGAGGAGTTCCTGTACGGATCAGAAGGCATTATGGCTTTTTTCAGACTGCTTGATGTTGCAGCCCATATGGTTTTTGGCATCATTATGGCTAAGCACCTGGGGATTGCCAGATATAACAAAGTTACGGGAAAGGGACCTATAGCGACAGAATACATCAAAGCTTTTTTCATCCCTGTCCTTATCCATACCGCCCTCGATGCGTGTTCGGGCACCAATGCATTTCTGGCAAGCGAAAGTGATGCGATGGTGTTGATCGGGATGGTTTCAGGCATTGCCGCTGTGATCGCAATGTTCGCAGTTCAGATAGTTGTGCTCAGAAGAGTAAAGATGAACGCGGAAAAATACAGTGGAATGCTATTTGATCAAACGATCCATGAAAACGTCCTTTGAGAGGATAAAACTATCATAAAGAATGTAGAAGTTAAGCGAATATGATTGTTTTGTGGTTGTTTATTATACTTCACACAAATATTATACCACATAGCAAAGACTCCCGGGACTTTTCCCGAGAGTCTTGCTATTGCTTATTGGGACTTTTTTAACAGCCCCTCAGACACGCGACCTTATTCGATGGCCTGGAGTGCTTTGTCGAGTTCCTCAAGATGCGGCTGCAGATAGGCCGCCTGCGGGAAGCTGGCGAGCTTGCGGAGCGTCAGACCGCCGACCAGCTTCATCTGGGGGTTTTTGATGGAACCGGGTGCGAACTTTTCCAGTACTTCACTGGCGCGGGGGTCCTTCAGGATCTCCTTGATCTTGGAATCGAGAGAAAATGCCATAGTAATATCCTCCTTGAGATTATTATTTTCAGATTAGAAACAGGTCCATCCGCCGTCGCACTTCAGCTCTTCGCCGTTGACGTAGCGGGACTGATCGCTGGCCAGGAACAGAATCGCGTCCGCCAAATCCTCCGGCATGGCCAGTTCGCCAGAGAAGGCTAAGAGCTCGCTGGTTCTGCCGAAGCCGAATTCATTGGCCGGGGGCATCACCAGCGGAATATCCGTCACCACGCCGCCGGGGGAGACGGCATTGCAGCGGATCGCTTCTTCCTTGTACATATAGGCGGTGTTCTTTGTCACGGCAAGCACCGCACCTTTGCTGGCGCAATAGGCGGCGCCGGCTGTCTGATGGGAAGCGCCGACGGAACAGATGTTGACAATCGTTCCGCCGTTGCCCTGCGCAAGAAACTGCTTGCATTCCTCGCGCAGACAATACATCAGGCCGAACGTGTTGGTGGCAAAGACCTCCTGCAGCATTTCGTCGGACATATCCGCGATGGCGGTGTTGTCGTCCATCACGCCGGCGTTGTTGACCGCCACGTCGAGCCTGCCGAACTTCTCGATCGCGGCCTGCACCATCGCCTTGACCGATGCGGGATCTCTGACATCGGTTACGCAATAGGCCACGGTGCCCGGCAGATCCGCGCATTCGTCGCACAGCTCCTGCAGCAGCTCTTCCCGGCGAGCGCACGCCAAAACCTTTGCGCCTTCCTGCGCAAACAGCGCGGCGGTTGCTCTGCCGATGCCGGCAGAAGCGCCGGTCACGATACAGACCTTATCTTCCAATCGTCCCATAGTTGACCTCCTAACAGAAAACCTTGTTCACGACCGTTGCCGGTGAACCGTTCGGCCCCACCGTTACGCGGGTTCCCTCGGGAATGCCGGCGCGTATCGTAGCAAAACCGATGTTCTGATCCACTGTATAGCCGTAGATCGCCTGCGCACAGCGGCCCACCTCCACACCGTACAGGTAGACGCGCTCCCAAATGCTGATATCCTCCGTGGACTCCCGGTCGAATACCAGACCTACCATCTGATAGCGAGGATTGTCCCGAATGGCGAGCGTGGCTTCTTTGCCGATGAACGACTTATCCAAATCCACCGACCAGCCCAGTCCGCATTCAAAGGGGTTCAGATGCTTGAAGTCCTGCTTCAGGGCAAAACCCTTCTCCATGGGAATGGAGCGGACATAGACCTCGAGCGTGTAAATTTCCCGGCCGCCGGCGGCGCCCACAGCATCGGAGACGGCCTTGCGGATCGCCTCGGTCTTTTCGGCCGCACAGTAGATTTCAAAGCCGTTCTCGCCGGTAAAGCCCGAACGGTGGACATAGACGGGGATGCCGCCGATGGCGTTTGCCGCCACGGAGAAGCGCTTCATACCGGATACCGGCGTATCGAGCAGCTTTTCCATCGCGGCGGGGGATTGCGGCCCCTGAACGGCGTACATATCCCATTCGTAGGTGATCAGGCGGGTCTGCACGTCCTTTCCTTCCGCATGCGCCGCGATCCACGGAATCAGGCGGGGGCCGTACAGCGTGGAGACCCAGTAGACGCCCTCCTCCATGTGCATGACGATGACATCGTCTATGATCTCGCCCTTTTCGTCGAGCATCGTCGTATACTTCGTTTTGCCGGGGACCGTTTTTCCGATATTGTTGACGTAGATTTTCTCTAAAACATCGAGAGCGTCGGCGCCGGTGATTTCCACCAGGTCATGCGTCCATCTGTACCAGCCTACCGACTTGCGGATCGTTTCGGCATCCAGCCGGGCGAGCTTGTCTTCCTTAAATAACATCGAGATCCTCCTCTCAGACCATCCGGGAATCTTCCCGACGGATGACCTTGATGATCATATCCTCGTCGTCCCGGCCGTCGATCACGCAGGACCACTCAGGAGAGACAAGGGTTTTCGCCGCGCCGTTCCACTGGGCTTCGTAGGCATCCACCAGTTCGTCCAAAGGCGCCATCTCATAACGGGCCGTGAAGTCCTCGGTTTTCAGCCGCAGCCATGTTTCCTCCTCCGTCCATCGTTCGACCGTGTAGGGAACCTGCTGGACGTCGAGCATGTACATGATGTAGGAACCCAGCAGACGCCCGTCGTTGTCGTCCACCCAATGCGGAACGCCCAGATGCTGCCTGAGGCCCTCCTTGGCAAACGGTTCGATGAATTGGTTCTTGCCGGCCGTGGCAAAGACGATGCGGAAGACCCGAAGGAATTCGTCGTCGTCCGGCGCCATGTCCCGAATCGCCATCATGGGGAACTGCACAGACCAGACCCAACCCATCTGCGCGACCCAATGATACGCGGCCTCCAAAGAAGTCTCCTCCCCGAACGCCTGGGTATACTGCCCGTTGCGCAGGCATTGTCCTTCCTTCACCATGCGCTCCCGCGGCGTGTCGTGAATCGGATCCACCGGCTGCTGCATGTGCTCCAGCCAGTCCTGCTTGGGCAAACCGTATTTGTCGCGGCGCTCCGCCACGACACGGCAATGCTTGTTGCCGCAGCCTCTGGCCTGGCACATATTGAGCGCGACCTCATTTTCCGTGCCGTTGGAGGAGGCCAGGTCGAAGTTGGCGGTAAACATGCTGGTGGTCATATTGCACAGCTCGCTGCCCACGATATCCCAGGGGCAGGTGTCCAATTCCTTCTCCACGCGGTTCCGGGTGAACTGGATGACTCGTCCGGCCATGTTCTCCCATTCGTCGCCGGAATCACCCGTGATACCGCCCAGCCAGCTCGACTTTTCGCACAGTTCCGGGATATTGAATGCCTCGTAGAGCGACATATCCACATAAGCCTTCTGTTCCTCCGGCGTGCCGGCGACAGCCATATTCATCATATTGGCAACTTCACAAATCGCCGCCGTCCGCTTCTCCCAGCTCGGTTCAAAAATGCGCATGACCTGAAACAGGTTGGCGCATACCGCCGCAATCTGACGGTTGATCTGGGTATAGGCCTCTTCCTCGGTAATGAGCTTGCCCCAGGCTGTCTTGAAACATTTGACGGTTCCCAGTTTTTCCTTGAGCATAACATCCTCCTTTTCAAAATCTTTACAATCCTATTATATCGAGACGGCGACGCTTTGCCTACTCTGCAAATCATAGGTTCTTTTCCGACCTTAACCGTTATTTTTAACGGGTAAGATTGCCCTTTATCTCACAAGAATTTCGGAATTACGGAAAATAGACCGATATCAATCACGGTTTATTCTTGACAAGCGCCAAAGGAACGTATACAGTAAATAAAAAGAAAACAAGGGGAATCCGACATGCGCCTCAATACGGATATTATCTATCATAATTTGAAGGAAGTGCTGGACGTTGCCATTTACGGGATGTGCGAAACGGAGCTGTCGCTGTACCGTCCGGAGTTTTATCTGGACCGGTCATCCCGCTTTTTGGAAAACCACGTCTACGTTTGCAGCGCGGACCATTTGCCGGACGATCCCGTGATCGAGGAGAACGTGCTTTTGATCTGCCTGGGAGAAGCCCCGCAGCGTGAGAAGTTCGAGGAGCGATGCGGGATTCTATCGGTGTCCGGCAAGGAGGATATTTTTCGGGTATTCAATATTGTGCAGGGTATTTTCAATAAGTATGAGGCATGGGAGGCGGAGCTCAGCCAGATTCTCCGCCGGAGCGCCTCGGTACAGGAGCTGCTTGCGTGCAGCCGGTGGATTTTCGACAATCCCATGCTGCTGATCGGCGCGGATTTCAGCTATCTCGGCTACACGGAGCGCGATTATTTGGAACAGAAATTGGGCATTCGTTTGGACGGGGCGACCTTTGATCCGAATCTGCTGGATACGTTTCTGTCGCTTCATGAGCTGGCGACGGACAGCAAGGAACCGCTGCTGCTGTCCTTGATGGGACGCACGACGCTATCGGTGAATCTGTTCGATGTGGATAGTTTTCTCGGCTGCATCACGGTGTTCGGAGAATACCGCGATTTTCGGTCGTCCGATATTCAGCTCTGCCAGTTTCTTGCCGAAAACATCCGGCAGGCGTTTCTGCTGAAGCCGCATTTGGCCGGGGACCGAGCCTCTTTGCGGACCGCCATTCTGCGGATCATCAGCGGACAGCCGCTGCGGTCGGAGCAGCGGAGCGTGCTGATCCGGTACGGGAATCATGGGGAGTATGTCTGCATTGCCTTCCGCCCCGCGCCGGATGCAACACCGCTGCCCAGCGGGTATGTCTCTTCTCTGATCGAGGAGCAATTCAAGGACGCCCTGGCATTTGAATATAACGGCGGAATTGCCGCCGTCATTCCCGCAAAGCAATGTGCGGAAGCAAAACTAACGTCCCTTCTTCAAAAGCTTCGTCTGATCTGCGGCGTTTCCCGCCCTTTTTCGAATCTGCAGGAATCCGTTTTTGCCTATTATCAGGCGTCCTCTGCGCTGGAGGTTGGAAACGGGGGCGGCAGTCTTTATCCCTTCGAAAACTGCATTCTGCCGCTGCTGCTCCGAAATGCGACTGCCGATATCCCGGCACGGTATTTCTATACCGAAGGACTGTCCCGCTTGGCTGCGCATGATGAGTCCGCGCCGGTCTCCTATCTCGACACACTGAAAACCTATTTGGACAGCAATATGTCCATCGCGGAAACGGCACGAAAGATGAACCTGCATCGATCCAGCCTGATCGACCGGCTGAACCGGATCACAGAGATTCTGGATTGCGATCTTTATGATCCGCTTCGGCGTCTGACCATACAGATCGTTTTATCCGCCGAACGACTGCAATCGAAGAATAAGCCGTCTGCAGGCCAATCGAGTTAACGCATCCTCTTTTTTTCCGCGCAAAGCTGTTAGGTAATTTCCATATCGATCGTCAGCGCGGAGAAAATCTGTTATCATGAAAAGCAATCGGAAAGGGAAAGGAAGTATTTTCGGTGGAAGATAATCTCACCTGGGTTTTGCAGATCGTGTTTAACGTGCTCGGCTGGTTTCTGCTGTCACTATCGACGTCGCTTCTGCTGCGCAAGCTCTCGGGAAAACACCGCTGGATGGCGTGGATCGATGGGCTTCGGTACTATGCGCTCGGCAACGCGCTCGGCATCCGCAACGAAGGCATCGTCTGCGCGCTGCTCGATCTTTCTTACAACGTGCTCGATCTTTGGTCGACCATGACCAAGAATGAGACGCTCGGCATGATCCTGCGGCTGCTCCTTATCGTCGCGCTGATCACGCTCATCGTTTACCGCATTCGGGTCTTCATGCAGCTGATCCGCGTATTCTCGCTGAAAAAGCGCTGGATCCTGCTGTGGCTCGTATGCGACTGGCTTGCGCTGCTGCTGCTTGCGGTCAACCGGCGGCTGCAGCCCGATCCGGAGCGCATCCGTTCCCGCGCCAAAGAGGACGGCACGGCGCTTTCGGATGCGGCGGATCTTTCCGCCGCGCGCCCGACGGAGATCCCCCAAAGCGGACTTTCGATCGACGTGCGCGACCGCTCCGTGCGGGACTTCGGACGCAAAAAGTGCCTGCTCAAGGACATTGCGATGGAGATTCCGAACCGGTCTTTTGTGCTTCTGCTCGGCGGGTCCGGCGCGGGCAAAACAACGTTTGTCAATGCGGTGATCGGCTACGAACAAGCCAACGCGTCGATCTATCTGAACGGCTGCGACGTCTACCGAGAATATGACCGCGTCAAGTACCGGATCGGATTCGTGCCGCAGCAGAACCTGATGCGCGGCAACGACACGGTCGTCCGCACGATCGACGACGCCGCACAGCTCCGGCTTCCGACCGCCGTGAAACCCTCCGAGAGATCGGCCAAAGTGGCCGAGGTCATGGAGCTGCTCGGCATTTCGGCGGGCAGCGACGGACTGATCTCCAAGAAGTCCGGCGGACAGCTGCGCCGCATCTCGATCGCGATGGAGCTGGTCACCGACCCCGAGCTGTTCGTTCTGGATGAGCCGGATTCAGGTTTGGACGGCGTTATCGCGCGGGAGATCTTCCAGAAGCTCCGCGACATCGCCGACGACGGAAAGATTGTCATGGTCATCACGCACACGCCGGACCGCGTCATTGACCTGTTCGACCGCGTGATCGTGCTTGCCAAGGATTCCGACCGCATCGGCCGCCTCGCGTTCTACGGTTCGCCGCAGGAAGCGCGGACATTCTTCGGCAGGAACACGATGGAAGAGATCGTCCAGGCGGTCAACAGTACCGCCGAGGGCGGCGAAGGGCTTGCGGATCACTTCATCGCGCAGTACGCGCTTATGACCCGTCAGGAAGGAGGTGCAGACGATGGAATCGACCGTCACGTGGAAGCATAAAGGCCGCTTCGCCCAGACCGGAATCTATCTGATGAAGTTTTTGCGGATGTTTGTGTTCCAGAACGACTGGAAGGTGCTCCCGATGGGCGCGTTCATCGCGGCGCTTGTCACCTTTGTCGTCGGCGCAAACATGTTCGTCACGCAGGAAGGCACCGTCAACGGCACGTTCGCGCTCACCTGCGTCTGCATCTGGAACGGATTCTTCAATTCGATCCAGGTCGTCTGCCGCGAGCGCAATATCATCAAGCGCGAGCACCGCGCGGGACTGCATATGTCCGCCTACATCGCCGCGCACATGATCTATCAGATGCTGCTCTGCATCACGCAGGCGGCGATCACGCTTCTGATCTGCGCCGTCGCCGGCGTCGTGTTCCCCGCGCAGGGCGTCGTTACGCCGTGGGGCGCGCTCGACCTCGGCATTACGCTGTTTCTCACGATCTACGCGGCCGACATGCTCGCGCTGATGGTTTCGAGCATCGTCCGCACGACCACGACTGCAATGACCGTGATGCCGTTCCTTTTGATCGTGCAGCTCGTCTTTTCCGGCGCGTTCTTCGAGCTTGCCGGCTTCGCGCAAAAGCTCACTGCGCTCACGATCTCGCGCTGGGGCATGGAAAGCCTCTGCGCGATCGGACGCTACAACGATCAGCCGATGGTCACGCTGTGGAACACGATGTACCAGTTCCGCAACATCGAATATATGGGCCAGAAACCGATCCTCAACCTGCTGATCGAGATCGAGACCAACGGCAGCCAGCCCGAGTTTCTCCTCTGGTCCGGCCAGCAGAACAGCAATCCGCTTTATGAGGCGACCTCCTCGCTCGTGCTGCACAACTGGCTCATGCTCGTCCTTCTGCTCGCGGTCTTTGCCGTCGTCGCCGTCGTCGCGCTCGAGTTCATTGATCGGGATAAGCGATAAGTTCGGACGCAGACAAAAAGTTTTCCACACCCAAAAAAGAAGAAGCCGGCTCTCCGGCTTCTTTTCTTTTGACATTGCATTTGTACAATCCGTCTCCGGAAGCCGGTCAGGCTGTCGGAAAGGGCGGGAGAGGAGGTACTCTGTAATGGATGGATTTCAAATTTGTCGAAGAAAAAGGCCTTCCCCTTGGGTAACCGCTGATGAAAGCGACTATTTCGAAGGAGAAGACTGGTTGCTTCAAAAAAACAAACATTTCAGATCGTTCTCACTGATTTCATGCCCTTGTTTTGCGCTGCCGAAGCAGTTTTGGGCATAGCAGTCAAAAACAGCCTATTTGAATAATAACGATCTGTCGGTCCGACGTCATATGGCTGTATAAGTCAAGAATTCTATTGCCCGTTTTTATGGATGGCCGGCTCGTTGCCGTCGCACATCACGATCGATGGCGTTGCTTGCGGCTTAGAGAAGCAACGCGGGTCAACTGGACGGCGGCGAAACTCGTGTGATCTCGACAGATGGAAGCAGACTTGCAGAATTGTCATATACATGTTGTCCGGTCGATCTCCTTGTGCAACATGGGACGGCGGCGTGCTTTACAAATGCGCCGCAAGATGCTATAATGCTGCGCAGCAACGGCTTTTTTGCGGAAAGGAATTGCGATGAAACCGGAGTCGGAAACAATGAGCAAAGAAGAAGCAAGCCGCTTCCGCAAGGCGTTTATGGAGGAAGCGGTCAAAGCGCTGGCGCTTTATCCCGATGCGCTGCAGGTGACGCTGCTGCTGCTCGACACGGGAGAAATCCTGACATATCCGCTGTTTGACTTGAACGACGGGAACGCCGAAGCGCAGTATTTCGACAAATGGAAGGCGGAGGGCAAAACCAAGGTCCGGCACATACTGACCCTGTGGCGGGACCATACGCCGGACATGCCGAAGCGGTCGGTCGTTCTGCGGATTCTCGCATGGGATAAGGACAATGAAAACGCATGCGTTTTGCTGCGGGGCGAAAACGGCATAAACGGTTTTCGGCTGTCCCGGTCGGCTGTAACGGCTTAGGCAGCAAACAAAGGACTACGGAGGAACGGGGGCAAGCAACCAATGAAAAAGAAGGTTTTCACCATCGCCATGCTGGTTCTGCTGGTGTTGGGACAGGCGGGCTGTGCAATGTTTCAAAGCGGGATCCATGATCTGCACGGCAGCATCGTCGGCAATGAATACAATATCGACATTTTCGACAACATGGGGATTCGCACGCTGCGGTCGCACGGCGAAAAGATCGACATAGACAACAACATTGTGGAGGAGCGATCCTACTCGTCCGACTCCAACGGATGGTACACGACAAAGACGCTCAGCTCGGTCATCACGATCACGATTGACGGAAAACAGCTGATCTCCTGCGGCGACACCTGCATATTCTATGATACGCGGCTCGCGCCGGAATATGAGTTTTATCTCGATGAAATCGACAGCTCATCCTCGGGCGTGTGGGACGCGACGCTGATCAGCGGCAAGGTGAACAGCGTGAAGAACGCGTTCGGCAAGCCGATGGTGGTCGTGATCAAATCGCAGATGGGTGCGCCGATCTATGCGTTCTCCGGCAACAAGGTCTATTGGGAGGTGCAGGAGGATCTGCCCAAATTCACCAAGCTGATGATCGACGGCAAGGCGCTGTACATCCATCGGGCGAACTTCCAGATCATCGACAAGGCGCTGCTGGACTGAGAAGGCGAGCCGAAAAACGAATCCGGACATGACAAAAGCCGCGGCGCTCCTTGGTGAGCGGGCCGCGGCTTTATGCTGCTTATAAACAGCGCCGACCGACGCTTTACAGCGTATCGAGCCAATAGGCGTTGGAAAAGGCGTGCTGCCCGTGCTCGTCGATGGCGTCGATGCGGAAATAGCCGTCGTTCGGGCGCAGGCGAAAGGCTGCTTCTTCCACGGTGCGGTTCCAATCGCGCCCGGTACTGACGACGCCGCCGTGCCGCGCGCCGGTGTACATCCGGATCGTATGAACCGGCGAGGTCTTGACGTGTACCGTATCGTCCTCGATCCAAAGCGCCAAAATGTCGGGGCCGGTGGAGGCATAGAAGCTGCTGCGCTCCAAAGCGTCGATGATGCAGGGGTAGGTCAATGCCGCCGCCCGCAGGACGATCCAACCGCCGAACGCGTCGAACGGCGCACGGTGCGTGTCGTCAGCCGCGACACAGGCAATGCGCTTGCCCTGCCGCAGCAGATCGTCATAGACGCGGCCGTTGTATTCCTCGAAGCCGTCCTCCCAGCAGCCGGTGTTGAAAATCTCCATCGCGTCCATGCCCGTATAGCCGCTGTATTGCGGATAGGATTCCATGGACCAGGCCGGGTGGTTGTAGATCACATAAAAGCCGTTTTCCCGACCCAAACGGAACATGTCGTTGATCCCTTCATGCGAATACACACGAAGATAATCGTCCCGGTCGAATTGCAGCCGGGGCTTTTGCTGCAGGGCATTGCCCCAAATATACTTGTCCTTATGGTAGCAAACCTGCTTGAGGTTCGTCTGTGATTTCGCGATAAAGCACATGTGGCAGGTCAGGCTCGATCCGAAGGGGCGCGCGTGCGATTCCTCCGAAACCTCCAACTCATAGCCGTTGAGCGCCAAAAAGCCGTCCTCACACAGATCGGAGTGGTCGATCAGTACATCATGATCGGTATAGGCGACGACCGCATAGCCCTGCTCCCTATACAGCGCCTTGATCTGCTCCGGCGTGTTGGTACCGTCGGACAGCGTGGTATGCGTGTGCAGACAGGCCTTATAGGAATGTCCGCTCTGCGGAAGAAGATCTTTTCTCATACAAAATCTCCGTGCTTCGTGTGCATGTTCCTGCGTGGGATCCGGCCCTTCCCACCCGACGCAATACGATTACTTGTTTTGTCCATACGCCGCAAGGCACCATTTGGCTATGCGCCCGATCAGCGCCGCGGGCAGCTCTTTGTCATACGGCAGCCGGATCGCGCCCTTGCTGCAATCGAAGCCGGTCAGCTCGTCGGCAAATACGGCCGTCGCTTCGCCGCCGGGGTAGAGCCCGACGTGACGCTTGAACGCCGCGAAGTGGATCAGGTTCCGGCCCTTTCGGTACGTCGGCATCGACCAAGAAATACATTCCTCTGCTTCCGGGAGCGCGGCTTGCAGAATGGAACGAATTGCCCGCAGCTTCGGCTGCACGGCTTCGTCCTGCATGGCGATGTATTCGTCCACAGTCTGCGGCTTGCCGCCGTCATGCGGCTGTTCCTGCCGCTCCTTTGGATATGTCTGGGCTCATGCTGTACCTCCGCCTTTGGCGGCTGAATCTTGTCACGCCGCACTTCCGACCCCTTCAGTATAGCGGTTCTGTTTGAAAAACGCAATGATTCCGCACGGTTTCCAAAAGAAAAACAGCGCCGCATCCCAAAGGACACGCCGCGCAAAGCCTAACAAAAAGCCCCGCCGGTTGGCGAGGCATGGTACCCGATAGGGGAGTCGAACCCCTGTTACCGCCGTGAGAGGGCGGTGTCCTAGGCCACTAGACGAATCGAGCGAGCAAGCATTAGTATAATACCGAAAAACCGCGAGCATGTCAAGTCCTTTTTTGTAAAAAAACGAAAAGATACGGGGTACCGATTCCCATGGCCGTTGTTGCGGCAGCAAGAACGGAGGCTTTTTGCGGGGGATGGACGACGAATATAAGCGATCCCCGCGCGAGTGCTTCGGGCGCAGGGATCAAACTATGGGTTTTTCGGGTTTTGAGTGGTTTTGCTTTACGCGTCCTTTTGCTCGGCCTTATGCGGCAGGCGGGCGCGGAGCTTTTCGACAAGGCTGCGGAACCAGACGGTCAGCAGCAGCGGTTCGTAGGCCTTGGCAAGCCGACGCATCAAGCGGATCGCGTCATACTCGGTGCGGTAGCCGGAGGAGGAGAGCATCTGGGTCGGTTCGAGGTTCGGCTCCTTTTGCGAAAGCGTATGCATCAACTGCTTTTGCGCGTTCTCCATCGTGGCATGGACGGAGTAGAAGTACAGGCTGCAGCCGTTCTCCAACCCCGACTGATTGCGGATCACCGCGCGGAGCTTCATCTTGTCGAACGCGGACTCCAGCTGGCTTTGCACCTGCTGCAGCTCCTTTCGCGTTCCGACGAGCTTGAGATACACGGTATCCGTCATCGGGAAATGATCGTCCTCGAGGTAATAGCGGTACGGCGACTTTTTCAAGTGCTGATACACGACGTTCTCGGCCTCGGTCATGGCGCCGTGGTGGAAGATGCAGTTGCGGTCGCGGTGCACCGTATAGATGAAGTAGCTGAGGTTCATGCTGTCGAGCCGCTTCATCAGCCAACGGCACGAAGCCGGGTCGATCGTGTTCAGCGAGAGATAGGCGTTCTCGTTCGCGTCGTAGATCGCCGCGCCGTCCATCACGATCAGCGGTACGGAAAACGGCAGACTGCCGAATTGCGTCGCCCAGAACGTCGGTGCGTGGGCGGACATTAAGCAGATCTTCGCGCCGTCCTGCAGCAGGTATTGCAGCCGGTACAGCACGGTCGTCGGAATATCGGCGAACTGGTCGGGCTTGAGGTCCTTGAGCCGTACGAAGAACACGCGGTTTCTTTGCTTGGCGCGCGGCAGCCGCAGCGCGTTGATCACGATGGCCGTCGTCGTGCCGAGCAGCACGTCGAGGATGCGGTGGAACGCCTGCTCCATCGGGCTTTCCACGCTCGGATAATTGACGACGACGCAGATAAACACGATGGCGGCAAGGCCTGCCGTGTCGGGCTTTTTCACCAGCACGGAGGTGTACAGCGACAGCAGCGTGCCGAGACCCATCAGCAGATAGAGCAGCCAGCGGCGCGCGTCCGGCGCAAGGGATGCGGGGTCGAGCACCAAAAACAGAAAGCCCCAGAACGCGCCGATCAGCGTGCCCAAAAAGCGGGAAACCGCGTTGGCACGCGTGCCGCGCATGTTCGTGTCCATGCAGATGATCGCGGTGATCGCGGCCTCTGCGGGCATCGTTTCGGGGGAATACCCGCGCAGCAGATAAAAGAGCAGGCAGATCGTGACCGCCGCGCACGTTTTGACAATGCGCTGGCCGATGGGCTGCCAATGGATATGCTCCGCCAGTTTCTTTGCCATATATATACATCCTTTCGGGGTAAAACCATATTGTTTTCCTGTTCGGAATAGGGATTCTACCATCTTTTCCGGAAAAAACAAGCCCCTTGGCAAAAGGATTACAGGAGAATTACACACCGCTTACAATGCCGGGTTTCGTAAACGATCACGGAACAAACTGCGATTTTTGTCCGCGAAAAAACGCCGCATAATAAAAGGAAGATTCCGAATATCGGAATCCTCCGGGTCGCGGTTTATCCTATCGCCGCAGCAGCACAACGCCGCGCGGCGGGTCGGAAAGGTTCGGATTCTGCGCCCGAATTTCGGCGGTCGGGATGCCGAATCGCTTGCCGATGGAAAACACCGTTTCGCCTTCGTCGGGGAAGTAGAGCAGAATGCCTTCGTGCGGGTCGCGCGGCGCGCCGGGCGTCACGTCGGTCGTCAGCCGGATCGCTTCGCTGCTGTACCATTCGCCGCCGTAACGCAGCTCGATCATGGCGGAAAGCGTGCGGCCGCTGCCCGTCACCTCCAAGGCGCTGACCTCCACGCGCGGCAGCAGCAGCGTCCCCGGCGCATCCGAGCGCAGCGAGAACGGCACGTCGGTTTTGAATCCGCAAAGCCGTCCGTCGTCATCGCGGCAAACGACAGAAACGAGCAGCAGTCCGTCGATGACGGCGTCCGTTTCGGTCACGGTCGTGTCGGTGATCGAGGGCGTCGCGGCGGCAAACAGCACGCGTGTGATATCCCTGAGATGTCCCGGTACGGCGAGCGGCTCGCGCAGGACCGCGCTTTGCAGCCGTTCCCCGATATAGCGCAGGCAGGGGACGGTCTTGCAGGTGCACGAAAAGCTCCCCTCGCTGTCGTAGGCGTCGGACAGCACGCTTGCCGTTTCCTCGACGGCACCGTATACCGAGAGCGAAAGCATCGCTTCGACGGTCAGCGCGCCGTCCGGATCGTAGCTTGCCGATAGGCTCTGCACCTCGACCGATGCGATCGGGTTCGGGTTCTGATCGGCGGTGATCGCATCGGAAAAAGGGACGGCGTCCGTTCGCTGTACGGCGCCGCCCGCGCCGTCATAATAGAGCGAGGTGACCGACAGCGTGCCGTCGAGCAGCAGCCCCTCACCGCCGTTCACCGCGCGTCCGACCTGCGCCGTCCCCCATGCGCGCAGAAAGGTCAGATCCGCCGGGGCGTCGAGCGTTTCCCGCACACGGATCGAGTGCGCGCCGAGCAGCGTCCGCCGCGCAATGCGCACGGTTTCGCCCTGCGTTTCCAGCCCCTTTGCGTCCGCGATGCCCGCAATGCAGACCTCATGCACGGTGTCGAACACATCCGCCCGCAGCAGCAACGTCGCCGCCATCCGGAGGCCCCCTTCCTCGGTGCGGCAGCTGCACGACGGCGCATAGGCCGATACACGCGCGGTCATGTCCGTTGTCGCGCCCGGCGCGGACAGCTCATGCGTAAACGTGGCCGATGCGTCGAACGCCGCCGGCGCCTGCTCGTCGGTTTCCACCGTGATATGGAGCAGCAGAAGCCCCGTCACCTGTACGCCGTCCTTGGTGCAGAGCGTTTCGCGCACGCGCACCTCCGGTTCGCACAGCAGCACCTTTTCCGAGCGTATCCCCGTCGGCAGCGGGATTGCGCTTTCCACCTGCGCCTGCGCCGTGAACGTGCCGCACAGCGTCTCCCATGTCACATTCGTCTTTTCTATCTCCATTCGGAACTCTCCTTTCCGGCCTTTTCGTCCTTGCCGCAGTCTATGCGTCGACCGCTCCCGATATGCCGCGCGACGTACGGCACGCGCAAAGCTAAAAGAAATTTATGCAAGAAAAATATATTTTTGCAAATACTCTTTACACCGGTTGACTTCCCGCTTAACTGTGGTATCATAAAAGTGTCGGAGTGCCGACAAATGTGAAAAAACGCGGAGGGTATATGAACAGCTATATCGAACGGGTTTTGGCGGATGTCAAAAAGCGCGACGCGCACGAGCCGGAGTTTTTGCAGACGGTGGAGGAGGTTTTAAGTTCTCTTGAGGTCGTCGTGAATCAGCATCCCGAATATGAAAAGGCAGGGTTGTTGGAACGCCTTGTCGAGCCGGAGCGGGTGATCCAGTTCCGCGTGCCGTGGGTGGACGACGAGGGCAAGGTTCGCGTAAACCGCGGCTTCCGTGTCCAGTTCAACAGCGCCATCGGGCCGTATAAGGGCGGTCTTCGGTTTGCAAGCCATGTCAATTTGTCCGTGATGAAGTTTTTAGGCTTCGAGCAGACGTTCAAAAACAGCCTGACGACGCTGCCGATGGGCGGCGCAAAGGGCGGGTCGGACTTTGACCCGAACGGCAAGAGCGACGGCGAGATCATGCGCTTCTGCCAGTCGTTCATGACCGAGCTGTATCGGCACATCGGGCCGAACATCGACGTTCCGGCGGGCGATATCGGCGTCGGCGGCAGAGAGATCGGCTATTTGTTCGGCCAGTATAAGCGCATCCGCAACGGCTTTGAAAACGGCGTACTCACCGGCAAAGGCCGTTCCTACGGCGGCTCGCTGATCCGTCCCGAAGCCACCGGCTGGGGCGCGGTGTATTATCTTGTCGAGGTCCTGAAGCATGAGCATGATACAATCGAGGGCAAGACGATTGCGATTTCCGGCTTCGGCAACGTGGCGTGGGGCGTGGCGATGAAGGCGAGCCAGCTCGGCGCAAAGGTCGTGACGCTCGCGGGTCCGGACGGCTATATCTATGATCCGGACGGCATCGGCACCAAGGAAAAATGGGATTACATGCTCGAAATGCGTTCGTCCGGCCGCAACCGCGTGCAGGATTATGCGGACAAGTTCGGCGTCGAATTCTTCCCGAAGCAGAAGCCGTGGGGCTGCAAGGTCGATATTGCCATGCCGTGCGCCTACCAGAACGAGATCGGCATGAAGGAAGCCGAGCAGATGATCCAAAACGGCGTCAAGTATTACATCGAGGTTGCCAATATGCCGACGACCAACGAGGCGCTGCAGCACCTGATGGCACAGCCCGGCATGATCGTGGCCCCGTCCAAGGCCGTCAATGCGGGCGGCGTGTCCGTCTCTGGCCTCGAGATGAGCCAGAACTCCGAGCGCCTTTCCTGGACCGCCGAGGAGGTCGATGCGCAGCTGCATAAGATCATGAAGAACATCCATGACGCGTCGATGGAAGCCGCGGAGGAATGCGGCCTCGGCTATAACCTTGTTGCCGGTGCGAATATCGCGGGCTTCAAAAAGGTCGCCGACGCGATGCTGGCACAGGGCATCGTCTGAGCAACACCGTAAAGCGGGCGTTATCCTTCGCCGCCTGACCCGGCCGGAAGCGCCTGCCGCCATATAGCATCCCTTGCGCCCTCCCCGTTGCGGGAGGGCGCTTTTGCGGGGCATAATACACGATATATCGATTATAGCACACGATACAGGACGATAAATTGACAATTCTACTCCCGGTAGAGCGACTTTTTCGGATTCTACGCCGAAAATCGGGTCGGTAGGGCGAGCGGGAAGGAACGTAGATTGACCTTGCGGGACGGTTTTGCTATTCTGTATTTGCACGATTTCGCGGCCCCCGGAGGGCCGCCAAGGACACAGGGAGGAAACAACCATGAGCTTTGTTGTCGTGACGGATACGTCGGGCAATCTTCTGAACAAACAGGTACGGGAAAACGATCTGAAGGTCATCCCGTTTTGCTATTACATCGACGGGCAGGAAAACACCTGCCTCGATACGGATCGCTTCGACGGCAATTCCTACTATGCGCTGTTCAAGCAGAACGTTCGCGTGACGACCTCGCAGATCAATCCCAAGACCTACGCGGATTTCTATACGCCCTTTTTGCAGGCGGGCAAGGACATCATCTATGTGAGCATGTCCTCCGGCATTTCCGGCTCCTGCCAAAGCTCAATGCTCGGCGCCGAGATGGCGCTCGAAGCATTTCCGGAGCGTCGGATCGAGGTGATCGACACGCTCGGCGCTTCGCTCGGCGAGGGACTTGTGGCGGTGCGCGCGGCCGAGCTGCGCGATCAAAACGTGCCGTTTGAGGAAGCGGTAAGCGAGCTTCGCGCGCTTTCCGAGCGCATGTTCAACGTGTTCACGGTGGACGATCTGATGTTTCTGCGCCGCGGCGGGCGGCTCTGCAATATTGCCGCCGTCGTCGGGACGGTACTGCATATCAAGCCGATCCTGAAGGGCGACGTGGACGGCAAGATCGTCGCGTTTGCCAAGGTGCGCGGCCGCAAGCGTTCGATTGAGGCGCTCGCCGCGCAGTACGATAAACTGGTCAAGGATCCCGAAAAGCAGACGGTCGGCATCGCGCACGCGGCATGCAAGGCCGACGCCGATTATCTTGTGAGCCTTTTGAACAAGAACCGTCCGCCCAAGGATATCCTTGTCGTCGATTATGAGCCGGTCACCGGCTCGCACGTCGGCCCCGGCGCGCTCGCGCTGTTTTTTGAGAGCGAAGCGGGCGTCCGCAAAACGAACAGTCTGTAATCCGAAAATACGGCATCCGTCCGAGCGCATCGGGCGGATGTTTTTTGGATAAAAGCCGTCTTGCGAACCGACGCGGTTTCTGCTATACTACCCAAAACACAGAAAATGAGGGAAGCTATGTTTTCGTTTTTCAAAAAGAAACCGCCCTATACGCAGTCCGCAACGGAGGTATGGCAGGACCAATGGCGCAGCCTTGTGCCGCCCGAATGCCGCAACGTGCCGGTCGAGGTCGGCGGCAAGAGCGAGATCGCGTATATCCAAATCAACCATTTTGCGGTCATGCTGCAGGACGGACTTTTAATGGAGGCCGCGTTCTTTCCGGTCTGCGAGCATTTTCAGCGCGCAGGCTACCATGTGATCTGGGTTATGCGCTGTACGCAGGACGTATACAACGGCTATGTGAAGCGCGCGGGGAAGCAGGGGACGAGCGACAAGTGGCTTTGGAAAAAGCCGACGACGAACTTCGGCCGGTGGATCTCCGATAACCGCGAAGCCACGATCCTTTTGCAGCACACCGAACTGCCGGACGGCCCACTTGACCGCGACGCCCGCGTCCTTTCCCGCGTGACATGGGCGGTCAGCGACGACCCCTCGCAGATGGTTCCCGGCCGTACCGAGTTTTTGACCGTCGATCTGCCTGCCACGCCGAACGAGCTGCTGCGCTGGCTGAACGGCGAATCCCTGCGCCTGATCGACGAGAGCCGCCGATAAGACGGCCGCAAAACAGCATAAGACAAACAAACGCCGCCCCTATCGGAGCGGCGTTTTGCCGTTTTGGTTATGCCTTTGTGCCGAACAGCACGGCGCGGAACAGGCGTTCGGTCTTTTCCTTGCCGAAGGCCTTCAGGAACACGTCGGTCGAGGGGCCACCGTTTTGGAGCAAGCCCTCCACATAGACGGACGCCTTTTCGCGCTTGGCGACAGGATCGCAGGCACCCGCAGGCGCACAGTCGAGAAACGCGCCGAGGTGCTGCACCGCATAGAGATCCATGCGCGGCTTCTGGGGCTTTTTGGCTTTGACCGAGACGCTTTCCTGCAACTTGATCGAATCGTACCAATGCTGTCCGGGATCGCGCCGGGGCAGGTCGCAGTAGATCGTGTTCACATCGCGGACGGCCTGCAGATCGACCTTTTCGAGCATCGTATCATACAGCTCGATGATCAGCGTATCGTTGCCCATGGCGAGGATGCGGTCGTAGGAATAGAGCGGCAGATCCTTTTCGGTCGGGTTCACGATCAGCGTATCCATCTGCATCAGGCCGAAAAAGCCCTTTGCCGTCATGACGGAAACGTGGCCGAGCCCCTTGGCGTCGTAGGCTTTGATCGTAAAGGTCATGCCGTTCGCCTTGAGCGTGGCAAACTCCCAGACGGGCTTTTCCGTCAGCGGAAACCGCTTTCGGATGCCGTTCAATAACTGCTCGGTCATCTGGTCTCCTTTTCGAGCTTGAGCGCCCTTAAGCCCGCCTTGCGCATCAGCACGGCGGCAAGCAGGAAGCACAGCTGCCCTACGACGTTGACGCCCTCGGCGATCCAATTCAGCGAAGCCTTTTCAAAGTTCTTGGTGGACAGGTATCCCATGCCGAGGCACATCACGAACGAAACGCAGAGAAGTACGATGGCAGCGGGCTTTTTGAGTTTTTTCGCAATCGCGACCAAGCCGAAGTCCATGCAGCCGAGCCCCGCGACCATCAGACCGACGAACACGAACGTGCCGGAGAACACGGCGGGCGCAGCGGCGACGGCGGGCAGCGTTTCGCCCTGCTTATGCACGAGCATCGCCACAACGCCGATACCGGCGAGCAGAAAGCCGATGGACTGCACCGGGAAGAACATGTCGTTGAGCCGCGTAAAGTCGCAGATCCCTGCGCCGTACAGCAGCTTATACAGCGCCTTTAATGCGCCGGAGCAGATCACGTCGATGGTGCCCGCGGCAAACAGCGCAAACGCGCCCTTGCTCATCTTGTTGTACAGATCGCGCTGCAGCATCACCGCCGCAATCGCAAACAGGATCACGGGGATGAAATCGACAAGCGCCATCGGGACGGAAAATTCCTTCACGGCTTCCATCTTACTTGACCTTCTTTTCCGGCTTGTTCAGGTGATACAGCGGAATGAACGGCAGGATGATCGGCGTGGAGTTAGCATATTCCAGATACGTCTTGTTGTTGCCGTAGCGCTCGTTCTGCCGCTTTTCAAGCCGCTGTGCGCCGTTGAACATGATGAACACGATCGCGATCAGCGCAAGGATCGCCATGATCCATTGTCCGACGGTCTTGAACGCGGTGATGCCGGCGACGAATACGCCGATCCAGAACGTGATCTCACCGAGGTAGTTCGGGCAGCGGACGAGCTTATACAGGCCCTGCGTGGCGACCATCTTCGGGTTGACCTTCTTTTGATCGGATTTCTGCTTGTCGGCCAGCGCCTCGACGCAAAGCCCGAGCACGGAGATCAGCATACCGATGATCGGGAGCACATAGTCGGGACTGGCAATTAGGCCGTCAGCACGCATATTGTAGTAGCGGAAGAACATCGGGCTGACCTGCGCGGTGTACAGCACGGACACAAAGATCCAGATCGCCGCAAGGACGAAGATCGGCATTTTCTTATCGCCGCCCGCGTCCTCGTTCAGCGTCTTGACGTACGCCTTGTTCTTCAGCTCGCGGTAGAGCAGGAAGCCCGACAGCCGCGCGCCATACGCGATGAACAGCAGCGCCTGCAGCACGGCAAGCCAGGTCGCCGCGCCGCCCCAGCCGTTGGCAAGCGTCAGGATCAGGATCGTGATGCCGCCGCCCGCGATGGCGAAGCCATAGCCGATGGAAAGGAACCAAACGAACTTCTTAAAGCCGCACGCGCAGCAAACGGCGCAGACGGCACAGATAATGCCTAAAAAGCCCCAGCCCATCGTTTATGCCTCCTTGAAATAGTCCTTAATGTACTTGGCAAAGCTCTTGTCGCCGATCTTCGTGTCGCCGACGAGGTCGTGACTCAGCGTCCAGCGCGAGAACAGGATGATATCGTGCTTGCCGGCCTTCTTGATCTTCGGCAGGTTCGCCAGGATACCGAACAGCCAGATCGGCGCCCACTTGATCTTCAGCGGCTTCTTTGCGGCGTCGAAGCACATCTTGGCCATTTCCTCATAGGTGTAGGTCTCCTTGCCGCCGACGTTATAGGTCACGTTCGTGTCGCACATGTGCTCGACGATGAACTTCGCGAAGTCCGGGCAGTCCACAACATTCGCCTTGACGCCGCCGAAGCCCTTCAACAGCTGCATTTCGCCCTTATCCACATACGGCTTGAACACCTTGCAGATGTCGTAGAAATAGCCGGTCGGACGGTAGATGATCCAGTCCATGCTGTCCTTTTTGATCTCCTGCTCGACCATATACTTGGCGTGGAGCATCGGGACCTTTTCGGCGCCCGGCTCGTCGCAGGAAATGACGGAGATGTAGTTGAACTTCTTCACGCCCGCCCTCTTGGCTTCCTTATACAGGTTCATGTTGCCCTGATAGTCGATATCGTAGGACGTGAATTTGGTGGAAGCGCCCGTGAGGCCCATCGTCGTGATGACGACGTCCGCGCCCTCGCAAAGACCCTTCAGCGTGATATACTCGGTTGCGTCGATGGCCTTGAACGTATACTTGCCCTCGGTGCCCGGAATCGGACGCTCCTTGATATCTGCCGCAATGACCTCATGCCCCTGCGCGCACAGCTCCTTCAGAATTTCGGCGCCGAGGTTGCCGAATGCACCTGCCAATACTACCTTCATGTTCGCTTACCTCCCTTATTTTTTGGCGTTCTTCTCTTTGGAACGCTTGTCGTTGATGATCTTCATGTGCTCCTCGGTGATGAGGGTCACATTGTTTTCCTTTGCCCAGTCCACGCAGCCCTTCAAAACGAGCGGCAGGAACACGCGCGGCACGTTCAGGATCGTCTTTAACGCTTCGTCGGTGAATTTCACCTTGTCGTCGGCACGGTCGGCAGCATAGCGGACGGATTCAAGCGTCTGCTTGCGGATCGCCAAAAGCTCTGCGCGCATACGCCATGCGGCGCGGTGATACCAGAAGTTCTTACTGTCACGATAGCCGTAATCGACCGGCAGCTTCGGGAAGTCGCTCGCCTTGACGCCGTTGATGATCGCGTCGGAATACTTCTTCTTCATCAGGATCTTATCGACGCGCAGGATGAAGTGTGCGCCGAACTTCGACGTGATGCCGTTGAAATCGTGATACGGCGGCTCATAGCCGGTCGTGCAGCCCGCCTGATCGTTTGCGGCGCCGTCCAGCTCACGCATCCACGTGCACTCGATGACCTCGATCGCATCGGTCAGCACCATCGGGCGCACATCGGCGGGATTCTCTTCCTCGATCATCGACTTTTCGAGCT
>CAMHJE010000021.1:0-22829 GCA_946185305.1 uncultured Clostridia bacterium
CTATACGGGAATGCGGCGCGGCGAATTGTTCGGGCTGAAATGGGATAAGATTGATCTTCGCGCCGGTACGGTCGAAATCTGCAATACCCTTTTGCGGAGCCGTGAAACGCACGAATTGTACGAGGACACGCCCAAAACGAAGATGTCAAACCGGATCGTTCGCATACCGTCCGATTTGGTATCATTTTTGAAACAGTATCGGACATGGCAAAGGGAAGAACGGTTGCGGCTTGGTGAATACTACCGAGACCAGGGCTGGGTGTTCGCAAAGGACAACGGAGATCCCATGCACCCGGACAGCTTAACAAACTACTGCGTGAAGCTGTCAAAACGGCTCGGCTTCCACGTTCACCCGCATCTGTTCCGGCACACGCAGGCAAGTATACTGATTGCAAACGGCGTCCCGATCACCGCCGTATCAAAGCGGCTCGGTCATTCGCAGACCAGTACAACGATGAACGTATACGCCCACGCATTGAAGAACGCCGACGAGGAGAACGTGAAGGTGTTGGAAACGGTGCTTTCGCATCGAAATTGACCGTTTTTTGAATAGTTGTGACACTTTTGTGAAATTATCGCCGGTTTTCAGCCAAATACCAAAACACGAAAAAGCCCTATCCGTGGGCTTTTTTCGTGCTTTTTGGTGTGGTGCGATTGGCGGGATTTGAACCCGCAAGCTTTCGCCGACAGATTTTAAGTCTGTTGTGTATGCCGTTCCACCACAATCGCATAGTTTTATTGTAATCCGTTTTTCGGATTTGTCAATCCGAAATTTTTGATTTTCATAAAAACCGATTTGGTATCATTCCGGCGGGAAAGTCGCCATATCATGCGCCGTACATGGTATAGTCGCAAACCACCATCCACAGATACGCCAAGAAACCTGCTGCGCAAACGATATAAAGAATATGATGCATCCATCTATGCTTGAAGGACAGCGCAAACGTCAGCGTAAACGGGACGCACAGCGAAAGCAGACGCGGCACCTCCCACAGCGAGCCCGTACAAAGCACGACGGCGTACGTGGCGAGCATATACGCGATATACGATGTACGGATGCGTCCGGGCGCGAGCAGCAGCATTACCGCACCGAGCAGCAGATAAAACAGACCCGGCACGGTATCTCCGAGCGAAGCAAGCAGCGCGGTTCCCTCCTGCGTGTGCAGAGCCTCCAGCAGCTTTTCGCAAAGTCCGGCAACGGAGGCAAACGGCGACGAAAGACGGTATCCGTAGGCGTCCATAACAGCGCGGAAAAGTGCCGTGGATTCGCCGAAACGGATGCGGCTGTACAACAGCACGAAGGCAAAGCCGAGCGGGATCAGCAAAAACGACAGCGCGCTGACGATCCGGTTCATCAAATAGCCGCTGCGTTCCTCCTGATGGGTTCGAAGATCGACGGTCAGCATTTGCAAAAACTCAATGATGCACGGCACGAACAGCAGCACGCCGAGGATATGCGTCATCACGGCAAGCATCGCAAACAGATTGCCGAGAATGAATTTGCGCCGCCGGGTAAACAGCAAGGACAGCATGGTGCACAGCACGAACATGCCGTCCGGCAGCGTGCCGAGCAGCAGACAGGCGGCGGGCATCAAGAGGAAATACACCATGGTATGCCGCGCCACGGGGCGATTAAAGTCTACAAGTGCCCAATAATACACCGAGGCTGCGGCAACCGCCGTCAGCACATACGAAGCCACAAAACGGGCATGGTTGAAATTGAAGGTGACAAACCAGAAGATGTTGGAGAACAGCGCATAGCCCGGGAAGCAGTACTCAACATGGAAGAAGTCGAGCCATAACCGCTGTACGGTGAAAAACGTCTCGGTATAACCGAATGTACCGAGCCGAATGATATACGTCAGCAGCAGCTGCACAAGGCGCAGGAGCATCACAAGCAGAATGATCTTCGTCAGCTCACGCACGCCGCAGCGGCGATAGGTCCTCTCCCCTGTGCGCTCAAGATGCGGCTCCGTGCCCCTTGCAAAATAGGCAAGCAAATACGGAACGAAGCGTACAACAGCTGCACAGTACAGCAAGAACAACAAGGTGACGAACAGGAAGATCTCCCAATACGCCGGCGGCTGAGTGACGACCCAAAGCCCGTAGCCTGCGATCATCGCAGCCAGCAGCACGGCGGTAATCCATACGCTTGTTGTTCTTGCCTTATCCATTTATTTCCTTCTCAACGCTTTCGGTTTTCCCAATATTTCCGCGTACATGATACCCTGCAGCGCGGAGTTTTGATTCCATTGCAGCAGCGGCGCAGTCTTTGCGTCCGTTATATCGGCTGCCGGAACCGGTTTTTGTTTTTTCTGTTCTGAACGCTGCTTTTCATACGCGACCTGTGCCTGCGCGGCAAGCGGCTTTGGAGTGTTTGCCCTTTGCCCCTCTATCGGGACGCTTGCCTGCGGGCGCACGGTCGGCGTGGGGACGGCTTTAGCGGCTTGCGCAGCGGGATTTTCCGCAGCCGACTGTGCTTTCGCTGCTTCGGCCTGCTTTTCGCGCTCCGCACTTTGTCGGAGCGCCTCCTCCCGCATCTTGCGACGCTTGACGCTGTTCAGAACAGTAGTCAGGATAAAGATCCCCGCGATCAGAACGAAGATCGGGCTCACGCTCAGTTCTCCTTCTTATCCTTCTGCGGATTCGTGGATTTGCTGATCGCATTGCGCATCTCGGTATCGGAGATCACGTTCTGCATGTTATAATAGTCCATCACGCCGAGCTTGCCCTCGCGGAACGCGGCGGCGATAGCCTTCGGAACTTCGGCTTCCGCCTCGATCACGCGGGCACGCATGCCCTGTACCGCGGCGACGTTCTCCTGCTCCTGCGCGACAGCCATGGCGCGGCGTTCCTCCGCCTTGGCCTGTGCAATGCGCTTATCGGCTTCCGCCTGGTCGATCTGCAGCTGTGCGCCGACGTTACGGCCGACGTCCACGTCCGCGATATCAATGGAAAGGATTTCAAACGCCGTACCGGCGTCGAGGCCCTTGCCGAGCACCGTACGGGAGATCAGATCCGGGTTCTCCAGAACTTCCTTATGGCTTGCCGCAGAACCGACAGTCGTGACGATGCCCTCGCCGACACGGGCGATGATCGTTTCTTCGCCTGCACCGCCGACGAGACGGTCAATATTGGCGCGCACCGTGACCTTCGCCTTCGCGCGAAGCTCGATACCATCCATAGCGACGGCGGCAATGATCGGCGTTTCGATGACCTTAGGGTTAACGCTCATCTGCACGGCCTGCAGCACGTCACGGCCGGCAAGGTCGATGGCGCAGGAACGCTCGAAGTCAAGCGGGATACCGGCGCGCTGCGCGGCGATCAGAGAATCGACGACGCGGTTGACGCTGGCTTTGCCGTTGATCTTGCCGCCCTTGGCGAGATAGTGCGCTTCAAGCTTATTCATCGGAATATCCAGACCGGCTTTGGTGGCCTTGATCATCGGATTGACGATATCGGCGGCGCTGACCTTACGGATACGCATACCGACAAGCTGGAACAGGCTGATCTTGACGCCGCTCGCGCTGGCAGAAATCCAAAGTCCGACCGGCACAAAGGTCAGAAAGATCACGAGCAAAATGACGATCAGAATGACAACGGGAATGTAGAACAGGTTCGATTGCAGCAACAGGGCTGCGCCGGCAAATGCGTTCATAGAGACCTCCTCAAGCAGTAATGGTACGGAACAGATAGACGATCAGCATGATTGCGCCGATAAAGGCGGGAATCCCGATCAGCAGCGCAATCCATTGGCGGCGCACCGTCCGGGCGTCCGCAGGCTTCTGTTCCGTCTCCTGCGGTTCGGGCGGGATAATGCCGCATTTGGGGCAAACGTCCGTGGTATATAGGACGCCGCAGTTCTTACAATACTTCATTCCACCACAATGTCAAGTCCCTGCACGCGCACGACATGCACGACGGTTCCTTTCTCCAGGAAGCTTGCCGCGGATTTAACGGTGTAATGCTTTCCGTCGATCAGCACCGTGCCGCTCGGCCGCAGCGTGGTTTCCACAACGCCCTCTTTGCCGAGAAGCTCCGCATAGCTATCCGATGCGGTGGAGGTCGCCGTGCCGTGCACATTGTCCTTCAGCACAATCGGAGAACGGAACAGCATGCCCTGGTTGATCGACCGGATAAACAGCACGACAAGAGCAACGATGACAGCCGCCATCACCGCCGAAATAACGGTAGCGACGGTCGGCGAGTTGGTCGTATACTGGATAATAATGATCGCGGCAAAGCACGCGACGCCGCTGCAACCGGACAGTCCGAAGCCCGGCAAGCAAAGCTCGATGATGAAAAACACAATGCCGATGAGAAACAGAATCAGACACGGCAGCCACAGCGTTCCGAACAATCCGACCATAATAAACGGCTCCTCTCCTATTTTGATTTTAGTATATCACATTCCTGTAAAAAGGGAAATAGTTTTTGGCAATATCCTTGCTTTTTCACAATTCGGTTTTTCTCCGGCAAGAATTGCCCGATGCAAAAATCTATGCTATAATGATGAATAGTATAGGCGAGGAGGCAACCGGGGTATGGAGCAAAAGCCTGTTTTCTGTCTCGGCGATATTTGCGCAGATCTGATTCTGCCGTTCGGCGCCGCAAAGCAAGCCGCGCGCGGCGAAGCCGTTCCGTTGTCCGCAACGGATGTAGAATTCCGACACGGCGGAAGCGTGGCGAATACGGCGGCAGGTCTTGCGCGGCTCGGCGTCCCGGTTGTTTTCTGCGGCACATGCGGCGACGATGCCTATGGGCACGCCCTGAAAAACGAGCTTGCGCGGCTCGGCTGTGATGTGTCCCCGATGCGCATGGATGCGACGGTGCCGACGCTGCTGATTGCGATTGTTGTAGACGAGAACGGAGAGCGTACCGCTTTTGCGACGCATCGCACGCACGCTTCGCAGCATCAAATCCTGCCGTCGCAAATTCCGGATCGGTTATACGAACGGATTGGCTGGCTCCATTGCGGGGGCGTTTTGCTGCGGGAGGAACCGGCGGCGTCGGTACAGCTCGAAGTGATGCGCCGCTGTCACGAAGCGAACATTCCGGTTTCCCTCGATATCATGGCGCGAATGGAATCGCGCGGGGATCCGGTGTATTTACAGAACTTGAAAGCAGCCGCAGCCTGTTCGGATTTCATTCTCGGCTCGATAGAAGATGAGATTCCGCTCCTATCGGGCGGCAGTGACGACGACTCAATTCGATCCCTGTGCCGGGGCGGCAAAGTCATTGTGGCGCGAAACGGCAGCCGTGGCGCAACGGTCTATACCGCTTCCGAAGCCTTCCCCTGCCCCGCCTTTATGGTGCCGATCGTCGATACCATCGGCGCGGGCGACGCATATAACGCCGGGTTTGTCGCCTCGCTGCTTGGCGGTCTTTCGCTTAGTGAAGCGAACCGAACGGCAAACGCCGTTGCCGCCTGCTGTGTGATGCACGCCGGCGGACGGGCTTGTCCCACGCAAGCAGAGCTTGCAACGTTTCTTTCGGAGCATACCGTTTCATAGATGAAAAACGGACAGCCTATTCGCTGTCCGTTTGATTTATGCGGATTTCGTGACTTTCTGGGTCTTTTTTCGTTTTCTGGCAATTTTCACCGAACGATACAGACAATAACCGCCGACGATCAGCAGAAACAAGGCAAAGAGCAGATAAGTCAGCGCCGAAACGCGGCGGGTACTGCCGATGATCTCCCGAAGCTGATTATCGTTGAGCTGCTGTTCCTGAATGATCGTTTGCTGTTCACCGTCCACATAATATACGTAGACATAACGCGGCAGCGGCCGATGCTCCGCCTCGGTCTCCTTGGCAAATTCAAAGTCGTAATATTCGTCCTTGCTGACCTCACGCAGAAACGAAAACCGTCCGTCTTCGCTGCGGTATTCGGCGTATTGCAGCGGGATGGCTTCGTCGTTTTTGTCGCCCTCGTTATAGGCGGTGCCGGTGCCGGTTTGGTGAAAGTAGAAATTGATCAAGCCGAAATCCGACACCTCGGAAATCTGCGGCGTATTCTGCCACACCGTGAGGGCAACGACGCCGAGTGCGATCGCGCCTAACAATGACAGGATTGTGAATATCTGCCAAATTCTGCGATTCATGCCGATACCTCCGTTATTTGAGCGTGACGACGGTTACGCCGGCGTCGCCCTCGCCGTAATTGCCGAGCCGAAAGGCTTTGACCTTGGGATGGTTCTTCAGGTAGCTTTGGACGCCTGCGCGCAGCGCGCCGGTACCCTTACCGTGAATGATATTGAATTCCGTGCGCCCGGCCATCGAGCATTGGTCGATGAACGCGTCAATTTCAAGGATCGCGTCATCCACGGTCTGTCCGCGCAGATCGAGCTCATACTTGACGGTTTTGATTTCCGTCATGATCTCCCGCGGACGGGTGACGACCTTCTGCGCCGCGGCTTTCTTTTCAACGGTTCTGAGGTCGGAAAGTGGGACGAACAGCTTGATCGCACCGGCCTGTACCTGCACCTGCCCCTTGGCGTCCGGCAGCTTAATGACGGAGGCTTCTCCGTTCAAGCTGACAACGAAAACGCGCTGCCCGAGCGTAACGGACTTTGGCACCGCCCCCGCGGTATCGGCAGTTTCTGCTTTATCATACAACGCTTCTTCCTTTTTCCGAAGCGCATCGCGCGAGGACTGGATAGCACGTTCGAGGGCTTTGGTGTCGATATGCTCAATCTTTCTCAGATCAGCAATCAGCGATTCCATTTCGCGCCGGGTGGCGTTGACGACGGAGCGAGCATCTTCCCTTGCTTTCTCGCGGATCGCCGCACGTTCGTCATGCAGCTTTTTCTGCTCGGCGTCGAGCTTGGTACGGAGCTTTTCGGCTTCTGCATAGGCCGCGTTCGCTTCCTCCGCCCGCCGTTCCGCCTCGCGGCGCTGTGCCTCCGCGCCGCTTAAAACATCCTCAAAGGCGATATCCTCCGTTTCGAGATATTCCCTCGCCCGCGCAATGATTGCATCGGACATGCCGAGACGCCTGCTGATTTCAAATGCGTTTGATTTGCCGGGAATGCCGATGAACAAACGGTATGTCGGGCAGAGCCGATCCACGTCAAATTCCATCGAGGCATTCTGCATGCCCGGCTTTGTCAGCGCAAAGGCCTTGATCTCGCTGTAATGTGTGGTCGCAAACGTGATTGCGCCGCTGTTTTGCAGATGCTCCAAAATTGCCTGCGCCAGCGCCGCGCCCTCGTTCGGGTCGGTGCCCGCGCCGAGCTCGTCGAGCAGCACAAGCGTGTGCTCGTCCGCTTCCGACAGGATATCGACGATGTTCGTCATGTGTGCGGAAAACGTGGAAAGCGACTGCTCGATGGACTGTTCGTCGCCGATATCCGCGCAGACCTCGCGGAACACTGCGATATCGCTGTTCTCGTCCGCCGGAATGAACATGCCCGAACAGGCCATCAGCGTGAACAGACCGACAGTTTTCAGTGTGACGGTCTTGCCGCCGGTATTGGGGCCGGTGATGATCAGCGTATTAAAGCCGTCCCCGATCCATACGGAGATCGGCACGACCTTCTTTTTGTCGATCAGCGGATGCCGCGCATGGTATATGCGGATCAAGTTCTGATCGTTGAGCCGCGGGCAATAGGCGCTCTGCTCCCGCGCCAAAACCGCTTTAGCGAAGATACAGTCGATCCTGGCAAGCAGCAGCAGGCTTGTATACAGCTCGTCGGCATAGGGCGCGACAAGGGCGGTGAGCCCCGCCAGTATGCGTTCGATCTCCTGCTTTTCCTCAGAAAGCAGACGTTTATATTCATTGCCGAGCTCGACCACGGCGGTCGGCTCGATGAACAGCGTCTGTCCAGAGCTGCTTTGGTCATGCACAAGGCCGCCGATCTGCGCGCGATGCTCGGCCTTGACCGGCACGGCATAGCGGCCGTTGCGCATCGTGATGATCGGCTCCTGCAAATACTTTTGGTACGTTGTGCTTTTGATGATGCTGTTCAGCTTATCACGCACGCGCTCGTTCGTGATCCGCATTTGGCGGCGAATCTTGGACAGCGTCGGAGAAGCATTGTCCGAAATCTCCTCCTCCGAGAGGATGCAGCGGCCGATCTCCTCCTCTATGGAGCGGTGGGAGGACAGCGGCAGCGCGATATGACGGAGCTCGCTTTCCTCGTCGCCCTCGGTCAACAGTTCACGGCAGCAGCGGGAAACATAGAGGCAGCGGGCAATGCACAACAAATCGCCGGTCGATAACGAATACGCCGCGTGAGCGCGGCGCAGCGTATTTCGCATATCGGGAAAGCTCTCCACAGGGGTATGGCCGGTGCGACGATAGATCGCATCGGCCTCCCAAGTCTGCCGGAGCCATTTTTTGGCGGTTTCCAGATCGCTCGACGGAACCAGCTGTTCCACCTCCGCCTTTCCCATATCGGAGGCCGCAAACGCGGCGCACATCGAACGGATCTTATCAAATTCCAGCGTTGTCAACGCTCGTTGATTCATAACACTCCTTTAGAAAATACTTCTCCTTACGGCAGTTGGTTGAGGTCGCCGACCGTGACAGTCAGTTCGAGCGTTTGACCCTCACGCTCGACGGTGAACACGATCTTCTGCCCTACCTTCGTCTGCTGCTGGATATAATTCACAAACTCGGAATAGTCGCTCATTTCGATACCATCCACGCCGAGCAGCACATCATTGACCTGTATACCGGCCTGATCTGCAGGGCCGCCTTCGGTGACGGACTGGATATACGGACGAATCTCCTCATCCTCCGTAGCGTAATTGGCATTGCGCTGTGCGATCGTGACGCCGATACCCGGACGCTCGACCTTGCCGGTCGTGATCAGCTGCGTCGCAATCTCCCACACGCGATTGATCGGGAGCGCAAAGCCGATGCCCTCGGCAGAAATGGTGCGACCCATCGAATCGTATCCCGCGGTGATCGTCTTGGCGCTGTTCATGCCGATGACGTTTCCATTCATGTCGATCAGTGGACCGCCGCTGTTGCCGAAGTTGATCGCGGCGTCGATCTGGATATAGTTATTGGCGATGCCGTCTATCGTAATACGGCGGGACTTGGCGCTGATGATGCCGAACGTGACCGAGCCGGACAGCTCCGTCTGCACCGGGTCGCCGATAGCAAGCACAAATTCACCGACACGGATCGCTTCCGAATCGCCCTTGGGCAATGCGGTCAGCCCCTTTGCGTCGATCTTCAACACCGCAACGTCGCTCGTCTTGTCCGCGCCGATCAGCACGGCGTCGTATTCCTCGCCGTTATGCAGATCGACCGTGATGCGTTCGGCGTCCTCTATGACATGCTGATTGGTCAGAATATAGCCATCGGTCGTGATGACAAAGCCGGAGCCGCTGCCGTATTCGACGACGCGCTGCAGGTCTTCAAGCGTCTGCCAGTTGATGACGCTGACGACGCCGGGCGCAACAGCGTCCACGATATCGGGCAGCGCCTCAAACGTTTCGGTAAACGGCGACGCAGCCGTTTCCATGAACGTGGGGTTCGGGATATAGGGCGTGGGACTCGGCTCGGCCTTTGCGGGCGCCGCGGTCTGTTCCGCCGTCTTTTGCGGCGCCGGCGTAGCGACCGGTGCTTCGGGCACGGTGCTTTCACCATTGTCCTTCAGCGTCGGCGGGATCAGCGGTTCGATCTGATCGACGATCATCTGCGCCGTTTTGGGCGTGACAAGCGTCGCGCCGCGGGCGGTCAGCGCCATCGACACGACCGAAAGACCTACAACCAACAAAGAAAGGATAATGACAAGCGCGCAGCCGCCGCGATGCTCGCGGCGCAGCTTGCGGTCGTTTTCATAATCCGCAGGATAAGAGATTTGTCTAATTGCCATTTTGTTTGCCTCCATCCGTCATTCGTTTCATCATACCGGCACGCTCCAGCGAGAACGTGAACTGTGTTCCGCGCCCGCGAGCACTGCGCACGGTGATGGTTTGTCCATGTTGTTCTATGATGCGCTTCACGATCGAAAGCCCCAAGCCGGAGCCGACCGTCGGCGACGGTGTATGCGCCTTTTCCACCTTATAGAAACGATCGAACACGTGCGGGATATCCTCCTGCGGGATCCCGACGCCGTTATCCTTGACCGTCACATACACTTCTTTTCGCACCGAGTAGGTCGATACTCCGACGGTGTTGCCGGGCTCGGAATACTTGATCGCATTGTCGATCAGATTCCGAAGCACCTGACCGATCTGTACGCTGTCCGCATACACGAAGCATTGCTCCTGCGCAAAGCGCACTTCCATTTCCATGTGCTTTTCGGCAAGCCGCGCTTCAAACGTGATCAGCGTCCGCCGGACAAGCTCGTTGATATCGAACGTTTCGTAATGCAGCTCGATCATGCCGGATTCGATGCGGCTTAGGTCGAGAAGATCGTTGACCATCGCTGCCATGCGGCGCGTCTCGGCCAAAACGATCTCGATATACTGCGGATAGTTTTCGGGCGGGATCGTTCCGTCCTGCATGGCCTCCAAGAAGCCCTTCATGGAGGTCAGGGGCGAACGAAGCTCATGAGAAACGTTGGCGACGAAGGAACGGCGCGTATTGTCGAGATCCTTGATCTGCTCGGCCATTTCGTTGAAGCTCTTCGCAAGCTGCGCGGCCTCATCCTTCCCCTTCATGGAAATGCGCTGCGAAAAATCGCCGCGCGAATAGCATTGCACGATATGATTGATTTCCACAAACGGGTCGATCAGCCGATGCGCATTGTAATAGGAAAACATGACCGCGACCAGGAATGCCAGCAAGCTGATCAATACCGTCCACAGCAGCAGTTCTCTCGAATGGCGATGCACGCCGGACGCATCCGCATGGAACAGAAGGATCTGCTCCTCTCCGCCGACCGTTACGGTAAACGCCATCGTTTGGATCGGAAGCTCCGCCCCGCGAAAATACCGGCCGTATGCCTCTCCTGCCGCCGAGGCTGAGGCGGTGACAGAACGGTAAGCCGTCCGCTCGGCGGGATACTCTGCATAAGGCCGCCACTTTTCATCCGCATAATAGGATTGCACGGAGCCGTGCGCGTCGATGCGCTGCAGCAGCAGCCCGCCTTCGTCGGCGATCCGCGCTAAGGTATCATCCGTGTTGTCGCCGCGTTCAACGGCTGCGGCAAACGTCTGCTCACTGTTGCGAAGCGAAATTCGCACATCCTGTGTATTCTGAACACGAACCACCAGCGTCAGCGTACCGCCGATCAACAGAATCACGACCAAGGCCGCAAGGCTCTGCATGTACAGCATACGCGAAAAGATGGTTCGGAAACGAACTTTTTTTCGCATGAACGATTATTGACGTACTTCGAACTTATAGCCGACGCCCCAAACGGTCTTGAGCTCCCACATATCGCACTCGCCGAGCTTTTCCCGGATGCGCTTTACATGCACATCGACGGTGCGGGAATCGCCGAAAAAGTCGAATCCCCAGACCTGCTCCAACAGTTGCTCACGCGTGAACACCTTGCCGCTGTGCGAAGCAAGGAAGTACAAGAGCTCGATTTCCTTCGGCGGCATATCGATCTGCTCGCCGTTCAGAACAACGGAGTAGTTTTCGAGAGAAATGAACAGCCCCGGCACCTCGATCTCACGGATCGGTTCCGGCTGCGGCGCAAGACGGCGCAGAACTGCTTTGATGCGGGCAAGCAGCTCGTTGGAATCAAACGGCTTTGCGATATAGTCATCTGCGCCGAGCTCTAAACCGCGCACGCGTTCACCGGTATCGCCCTTAGCCGTAAGCATGATCACCGGCGTAGTGCTTTCCTTGCGAATATCATGCAGGATCTGCCAGCCGTCCTGCCCCGGCAGCATGACATCCAAGATCACAAGCGCCGGCTTGACGGCACGGAACGACGGCAGCGCATCGTAGCCGTTCGTGCAGGTAACAACTTCGAAACCCGCCTTTTTCAAGTACAATTCAATAATGGCAAGAATGTTTCTGTCGTCGTCAATGACAAGAATGGTGTTGATATTGTTCTCCATGGTTTCCTCCGTCATTCTATTGCTTCGACGCGAATGCCGTTCTGTTCGAGCAGCTCCGCTGTTACGCCGTTTCCCTCCCGCAGCGTTCCCGAAAACGTGCCGTCGTAAATGCGGCCCTTGCCGCACGACGGACTTTTGGATTTCAGCAACGCCATTTCGCAGCCATACAGCCGCGCGATCCGAAGGGTCTCCTCGGCGCCCAAGGTGAATGCCTTCGTTTGGTCTGTGCCATCCTTTGCCGTCACCGTTCCCGCCGCCGTTCGTTCACACGGAACGCGCGGACACGGCAAGCCGCCGAGCATTTCGGGACACACCGGAACGGCCTGTCCTTCCCGCACGAGCGCCGCCTTTTCCTCGTGAACACGAACAGCGCCGTCATAACGGCAGCGAAAGCCTGCAAGGCAGGCACTTACCAAAATCATTGCATACTACCTCAATTTAGTGGTATTATTTTAACACAAATTTATCGGATTGTCCATAGTTTGTTCATACCCTTTCTTATAATCCGATATGGATTTTACAACTTTGCCGCATTTCGGGCAGCAATAAAGGGTGCGACATATAAGATCGGCGCGGTAAAGGCCGAACGGAAACGGTCTAAATGCCCCGTTTTTCGGTTCGCGTCATAAAACGGCCATGCATTGCAGAAATATATTGGCATTTGGGGTACCGTTTCGGACGGAAGTGTGCTATACTGAAAAAGAAATCTTGGGGAGGATATGAACATGAATTTTTATATGCCTGTTAGACTCATGACCGGACGCGGCGTCGTTGCGGCCAACGCCGATCTGATCGCATCCTTCGGCAAAAAGGTCCTGCTGGTAACGAGCGGTTCCGCCGCCAAGCGGAGCGGCGCGCTCGACGATGTAACAAGTGTATTGCAAGATAAAGGCATCGCGTATACCGTGTACGACGGTATTCAGCCGAATCCGACCATCGCCTCCTGCATTGAGGCCGGACGCAAAGGTGCGGAGTTCGGCGCGGAGTTTGTCATCGGCATCGGCGGCGGTTCACCGCTGGATGCGTCCAAGGTCGTCGCCGTCTGCGTGACGAACCCGACGTATGAATCCGCCGATCTCTATAAGCTGCAATGGGCAAACAAGCCTGTCCCGGTCGTTCTGATCGGCACCACCTCCGGCACAGGCAGCGAGGTTACGCAGATTTCGGTCATCACGAATCCGAGTGGCAACAAGGTCGGCATGCGCAGCGACGATCTGTACGCTGCCGCAGCGTTCGGCGATCCGCGCTATACCGAGTCGATGCCGCTGTCCGTCACCGCCACGACCGGTGTGGACGCGCTGTGCCATTGCATTGAAAGCTATCTGAACAAGACGGCAAGCGATATTTCCAGGGCGATTGCCTTGCAGGGCATTAAAGAACTGATGCCGCTTTTGAACAAGGTAGCCGAAGGACATTTGCCGACTTCTGACGAACGCGAAACGCTGTATAATGCTTCGATTTTGGGCGGCATGGCGATCTGCATTACCGGCACCGTTGCGCCGCATGCCATCGGCTATCTGCTTTCGGAGAAATATAACGTGCCCCACGGCTTCGCCTGCGCGTCCTTCCTCCCTGCTCTGCTCGACCAGACCGAGGCTGCCGCGCCGTCGCTTGCCGCCGCATTCTATACCGATACAGGCTATCAGAAAACCGACTATCTGTCCCTTGTCGAAAAGCTGTTGCCTGCGTATGATCTCCACATGACCGAGGAGCAGATCCACGCCGCATCCCCGCGCTGGACGTTGCAAAACGGCAATATCGCCAAGACGCCCGGCACATGTGATCAAGCGGTCGTAGAAACGTTCCTGAGATCGGTGTTCGGAAAATAAAGCCATAATAAAGATAATGCCCGTCGGAAAAGAACTGCACCCCATTTGTTAGACATGTGATATAATGCTAATAAGTGGGGTGATTTATATGCCAAAAGGAAACCCGAGCAAGAAATACAGCGGCGAATTCAATGTTGTTTAGAGCCGTGATGCATAGTCGGTGAGCTCAACCTGTTATTTGTCAAGAGGGTTAATGGCATATTTTCACTAACCTCTCAATTTTAGTTCCTTGTCTCCGACAAACAACCTGTGTGTTTAGGTTCATTTTTTAGTTCTCAAACCTCGATTTTTTGACTTATTGGTCCTATTAACAAACATCAGTTCGAATCGGTAATTATTTGTGTGTTTTTCCCTGTTTTTATGCCGTTTTTCTTGATTCAGCACACGAATAATCACTTTTTATCAAATGAAAAGTAATTCTCATTTTTTCAAGGTGCGGAAAAACTATGATGTATGATGCCGTTTGGACTATTCTTTACCTTCCAAAAAGCAAAAAATGACCTGCCGCAGTTCAAGCTGCAGCAGGTCATTTTTGCATATGTTGATCGTTTTTTGCTATCCATCTTTTTCTCAATTTCTTGAATCTTCTCTTCCTTTCGGATAAATCTTTTAGACTTTGGGATCTCTTCTTTTGCCAAAAATCGGCATAGTTTACAATTCAAGCAAAAAGTGCAGGAAAATCCTTCAACAATCTCCCCTCATACAAAAAAGATTGCGTAGTTTAGGTTGAAAGATGTGGCTATAGATCTGGAGAAGAATGGCCTTTTCGGGGAAATAGTTATGATATCTCCCCTCTCCATGATCATTTATTGTGCCTCCATAGATCTCGAATAACTTCTGTTTTTAGTTCAAAAAACACCTTGGATACAGCTAGATATCCAAGGTGTGGTGTGTTCTTTCTTTTGATCAATCTTGTTGACAACAGTGTGTTACATAATGGTATTGTCAGAATTGGTTCTCACCCATTCTAATAGTTCCTCGTATTCCATTTCGCCGGCTGCAACCGCAATACCGACACGCGCAACTTCTTCATTCGTCGGATGGATATGGATTCCGTTCACTTGCAGAAATGCAAGCATGACGTACATTCCAATTCGTTTATTTCCATCAACAAAGGCATGATTGGAAATCAACGTATAACCCAACCGTGCGCCTTTCTCCTGCTTTGTCGGATACAGTTCTTGTCCGTCAAAAGTCTGGTAAACGCTCTCCAAAGCGGAGTCTAACAATCCATAATCGCGTACACCATTATCACCGCCGGTTTCCTCGGTGATCAGCTGATGCAGAAGCAGTACTTTTTCTTGTGAAAACCTAATCATTTAGCTAACTCCAAAAACGCAGGGCGATACTCGACCAGTAATCGTTTAGCAACGATATCGATTTTCTCATCATCGGTTAATTCCAAATCATCGTCCTGCTCCAAATCCACAAGCTTATACTTCGGTCGATTATTCTTAAAAATGATCGCTTCTCCAAATCTATCTGCAATTCGTGCGACGCGCGAAAAGTTCTGATTCGCCTCTGTCATAGAAGCAATGGTTTTCGTATCAATTTGCATAGCACACCTCCTGTTCTTATTATATACAGATAATAGGATAAAATCAACCTATTTTTAGGAGGTTTTGGATGGGATAACGTCTGTTAGTTAAAATAAAAAAGACCTTGGATACCAAATATGATAAAGAAATGATGTTTTATATGCAGGTATGTCCCTTTCGGGCATGAAAATACCCTGCCAGCAACTCACCAGCAGGGTTTGATTCATCTGAAATTTTTGCGGCATCCGCAATTTCTTCACGAGCATGGGTTATCCGGAAATAAGGCTCTCATCCAAAAGAAAGTCCTCAATACCGACATACTGAATGCCTTTGTCATCCCGCCACGGCTTCACGTAGTCCTTCACCACAACGATTTTCTTGAAGGAATCGGGAATTCTGATCAAAGAGGCAATCTCCTGTTCCTTCTTTTCCGGATCATCGATGGATAACGCGGATTGAATATAGTAACGTTCGTCGCCCCTGTTGACCACGAAGTCAACTTCCAGTTGCTTGCGGACATTTTTACCAGACTCATCCCTAACATTCTGCTCGATCACACCGACATCCACATCGAAGCCCCTGCGAATCAGATCGTTGTAAAGGACATTCTCCATTAGGTGCGTTTCTTCCAATTGCCGGAATCCGAGCCTTGCGTTCCGCAGCCCAGGATCGGAGTAGTAGTACTTGACAGGCGTTTTGATGTACTTCCGTCCCTTCACATCGTACCGCTCCGCCTTCTGGATCAGAAATGCTTCCATGAAATACCCGATATAGGTATCGATGGTATCAGGTGCAATCCTGATCTGCCGCTCACTTGCAAACGTGTTTGACAGCCTGCTTGGATTGGTCAGGGAGCCGATGCCGGAAGCCAGCACGTTCAGAAGGATCTCCAGGACTTCCGCGTCGTTGTTCACCTGATGGCGCTCCAGAACATCTTTGATATAGGTCCTGTTGAACAGATCCCGCAGATAACGGCTCTTCTCCTCATGTGATTCCATTGTCCACACCAGCGGCATACCGCCGTAGGTGTAGTAATCGCGCCAGGCTCCACGCTTATCTCCCTCATAATGCTCATAGACTTCCGCAAAGGACAGCGGATTTACTCGAATCTCATCGCCCCTGTCGCGGAACTGAGTGAGGATATCAGAGGAGAGCATTTTTGAGTTGCTTCCCGTTATATAAATATCCGCGTTCGGGAGTTTCATCAGCCCGAGCACCACATCGATAAAGGTGAGTTTCTCATTCGGATCATCCACATACGGATTGGGGATTTCAGTCACAAACTGGATTTCATCGATAAACACATAGTAGCGTTTATCCTTATCCGGCACCCGCTCCTTCACGACTTTATTCAGTTCAAACGGGTTCCTGTACTTCGCATTGTCGATCTCATCCAAAGCGAGTCCTACGATCTGGTCTTCTCCTACACCATTATCCAGGAGGTACTGGCGGTAAAGGGTGAACAGAAGGTAGGACTTTCCGCTACGACGAAGCCCCGTTATGACTTTGATCCGTCCATTGTCCTTTTTCCGAATCAGCTGATCCATATATTGCTTTCTCGCATACTGCATCGCAATGACCTCCATGAAATTTTTGCGGCATCCGCACTTTTTTCACGAGGCCATTATACCATAAAACATGTGAACATAACAAGTCAATTAGCTGATTTTTTGCGGCAATCCGCACTTTTTTCACTTAGAACTTGTCGAAGTCCGACGGAGAGGTCTGCTCCTCCCATCCTTGGAGTCCCGGCTCTTCTCGTTGAACATACGGGAAACAGGTAAAAGGCGGGTCCGGAGACTCGTCCTCTGCAAAATGGTCATAGGCGATGAGGAGTGAAAGTTCCTCCAGCACCTCGAATATATGTCGCCATTTCGATTATTGCTCAACATCCAATGCATGCACAAACCATTTTACTAGGAAGGCACAGAAATACGGAATCAAATAGATGTAATCCTCAAGCACAAAAAAGCAGCGAATAATTACCTATATTCTCACATTTTTATAGCGAATGATATGTCTTGTTATCACAAAGCAGATGAATGGTCGCAATCCACGCGTACTCTTTCCTCCTTTATTCTTCTTCATTATACAAGAAAAGCAGGCACTTTTCTGTGTCTGCTTTTAGTTTACTGATGCTGGCAACGAATGCAGCTTAGTTTTAATTCTCTGCATTCTCATCACAACGGAATAAATATTTCTTTCGCAAATAGTCAGCGTGCTCCTGGGTAATGATACCATCACTTATCGCTGCCATGTTGATGCTACCATATAATTCGCCCCATAAGCAGTCCAGCAAGCTGCTATGTGTCCGCAGACCTTTTTTATATGCGTCTAAATCATGCTGCAGATATTCAGGCAAGCCATGTTCATATATCTGCTCAAGTTCTGTTTGATTTGTCTCGATCTTGCTGTTCATCATAAAACCATAGAAATTCAGGTGAACTCACTACCGTATTGCCATCTTCGTTTACCAGCAAGCGATAAGAAGGTTCTGTTTCGCTTAAAAAGATACCGAATACCGGGATCTCCATTGTTTCGCAAATGTCTATCAACCGTTTTCTATCTTCCTCGTGACACTTACTCCCTATGATAACTGCTTTTGGTTTACATATGAGATAGGAAAACATAGAAGGCTTTTCGATGCTGGGTATTCTGGGTATCAGCCTCCACTCCTTTTCATATTGCCATTCTGTTGATTTTTCTGTTAATACTTTTCGAAGCTTTATCGGGTTTATGGATGCATCTGTTCTATTATCGACGGTCCCGCCCAGCATATTCACTCTTAAGTAGGCGAGCACTTCATCTGTCATATCCGTTTGGCGATCGGTGTATTGCACCTTTTCCAGCCTTGTTTTTTGTGAAAGCAGAATATCTACAAACTTAACCGTAGCTCCGCAGTGGATGGCCGCTGAAGCCGTAGCCGTATAGGTATAAGCAGGGACAATTACTTCTGCTGTTTGTCAATAGGGACAATTTTGATTGTTTTCGCTTTTTTCAGAATCATTCTTATCCAAATTACACTTGTCCCTACCTGACAACGAGGTATATTTGTTATAATTAGGAACAATTTGACCTCATTTGTGCCAGAGTTGTCCCTATTATACAACCAGGTGTCCAAATCGGTAATTTTTAATGTGTTTTAACAAATTATTACTGTTGCTCAAACCGTGATAACCTATTATTAATAACTTTCGACCTGCCAAAATGAGATTATTCGCAATTCCGCACCGAAAAAGCTCTTGTGCTGATTTTTAGCTAAAACAATCGCAAAAATGAAAAAAGCCTGTCGCGGCTTCGACCGAGACAGACTGATAGTGCTGCGTTTTACTGATTCTGTTTTTCTAAGAGGTTGAGCCTTCTGAAGAACATATCACGTTCAGATTGATCTGTAAACCAGTCTTCTCGAATCTCCCTTCTCCTGTTCAATCCCACCGTCCGGACGGCAAGTAAAGCCGCATCCATCTGTCTCATGGTTTTTTCCGTTGTTAAGCAGCAACTGCCCTCGATGGAATCGTAAGCAAGGAACGATTTGTTGAAGTCCATCAAAGGATGCAGTTTCACCGGCAGATTCGTTTTATTATCTACTAAGAAGCCCCAGTTGCCCCAATGGCGATCCGTATTACCCACCAAGTAGTCGATGATGTTCATCATGTGATAGCCATACGAATCACACTGCTGGATCATCTCTTCACGAGTCGTATCATGATTAGTGGCGTAGATCTCCACGAACTCCATCGGCACAATACTGTAGCGAAGGGAAGTGATCAGCCTTCCGCAGCTGACTTTGGTGTTCTGGAAGACGGACGGCTCATATACGACCTGATCGACGTCAAAGCACTGCGCAATCTTGCTTGCAAGGATCTCCGCATTGACGTCCCGTTCACCTCCGTCTTTGAGCAGGTAGAATACGCCATCTCGACGAATCCACGCCTTTGGAACCGCACCTTGTGTGGATACATCCCCTGCTGCATCAGCAGGCTTCAGCAGTTCTGCGTTTTCAGCAGTCAGTTGCCTACCGAAAAGACTGACATCGACGAAAGCATCTGAGAGCGAATGTTCGTAGAGATTGATATCAGCATATTGGACGTTCTCTTCCTGAGTCTTTACCCAATACACATCAGTCAACGTGACACAATGATAGGTTAACGCAATCTTAGCGCGTTCCCGGTCGGTTGTGCCTTGCGTTGCGCCAATGGCATTCAGTATCTCCTTGGCGTACTTCCGATCTAACGTAAGCACGCGAGACGCGCACCAATAGTAGAAGTTTCCAAGATTATTTACCCTAGTTCCAATATCTGTATCTTCCGACAGATACAAGTTGTACGGAAGGAAAGACGGCTCGGCAACAGTGCAGAGACCATCTTCCTTGATGGTTGCAACCATTCTGTTTAGGTGCATAACCTGATAGTTTACCGGCATCTGTTTGTCCTCCCTTCTTTCAATGATGATTGGAATTATAACGTATCATCTGCAAAAAAGCAATGATTGCAAATAAAGCAATCAGCTTTCATGCCTCCATGGCTTGCGCATTGCCTTTTTCCCTCACATCAATTGATACTACGTCTTTACTTTCACTTATCAGTTGGGTTTTGATAGCATTGCCCCAAGTAATTGTGTCTTTATCTTTCCATCTTGCAAAGAGATGCTCATCAAACCTATAAAACATTGTTTCCCTGTATCCATATTGCCTGTTAAAATCACCAATATTTGTAATGTATGGTGATGTTGCAAGCCTTAGCTCATATTTTTGATATATTGCGGATTGGCTTAATTGGCGAAACAACTGATAATTCATCGGCTGGTCAATCTTTAGGTGCTCACAAATTTCTCCGTATTCTCTATGTCTATTGTAGTCGGCAAAAAGAGCCAAGTTTATGGCAGCATAAGCAAAGCTATCTGCTTCAACTCTTTTAGAGAAGTAAACGATACCATTAAGACCGAGTCTTTTACAGGCCAGCATTATGCTTTGTGAAACTATATACTCCGAACGGAATGTCCTATTCTCTTCCTCCACTTTATATGAAGTAGCTATCATAAGGATAAGAAGCTTAAGCCAACAATGCACAAAGTCTGGTTTCCCATCATTTAGCGCTCTAATATCTGTTGATCTGACAGCAAGATTAAGAACTCTTTGTGTGCCGTCCAACACTACAGGTGATACATAAAAATCATGCTCGGACGGTTTTCCCATTTCGATCCAGCAGCCATATGACGTATTTGCCAAATAAAGACTAGTAACGCCCGGAATGCTAAACCGATAGTTGCCACTTTTTCCTCTGCGACTAAAAGGAAGATGAAGCATATCTTTTAGTGCCAATGTCTTTGCATCAGATAAACATCTTGCCCTAAAAAGCTGAATTTCCTTGTTTTGATCTCCGGGAATTGCGCGACTATGATATAAATCTGACACCGCTAGCATATGTTCAGAACATCCTTTAATGAGGTTCTCTATTTTCTGGTGGCATGTGCCAATACTTCCCTTGTAATAGTCTCTAATCGCTTCGCATATCTTATTTCCGTACTTGCTTGCAATCTTACGGCTTTCATCATCTGCAGAAACAGCTTCAAGCCATTTGTTCAAAAGCGCGAGTCGCTTTCTCAAATCGCCATAATAATCAGCATCGTTTTTTATCAAAAACGGCGCGCATAATTCTCTGTTTTTTGCAAATTCTTCAAGCCACCCCAACATATGAATCTCATTATCCTTTCACTTAACTGTCGATCACTCATAACTGTTTGATGAGTCCCGCTTATTCCTTTGATAGGATTAAGCCTCTTTATCATGATTCTCTAAACGGATATCATCATTGGCTTCAACAGTTTCTTTAGTCTTGTTACTTGGTTCGCACTCAATATATGAGAATCCGCATTCCCCGAATAGTCAATAGAATTGATTGACTCATAAGTAGAATACTTACCAAGCTCCTGTTCTTTCAGCGTCGCCGAAAAAATAATCTGATTAGGTAATTCCCCCATTTTTCTTAGGACAATATCTTCCTTCTCTGTAGAGAGTTCACCATCACGAAAGTAATCCATCATTACCGGATAATGATGAGCAAGTATAACTGCTAAAGCATAAAGCTTTGAAAGGTAGAATTCCGTCGCCTCACACCCAGAATATACACTTGTTCGTTTAGAAAACAGATCATCGAATACAAGTGTTCCGTTTGCATCAACCAACTTATAAAACTGGTTCATTGCATTAATGAGTTTATACTTTAGCTCATTTCTTTTTGCTTGATCGGTTTGGCTCTTCTCCTTCCCTGCTTTTTGCATGTCTCTGAGTGATTTTATTTCACGATCAATTTCAGCAATTCTTGTATCAGCATCCGATGAAGCAGTGATACCCTTTTTATATATCAATACGGATTCAAGCCCAATGTCCTCTTCTTTCAGCAGTTCCTGCATTTGTCTCTGAAGTGCATTAATCTGGAGCATATTAGTATCAATTTCTTCTTGATATGCGCTAATCTTATCCTCAATAGCCTCTAAGATATTTCTTCGCATATCAGTATCTGAAATGTCGAATGTATACGAATGATCCCCGGAGGAATAACCGATTCGTTTGGATCCACAGTCAAGGCAATAGAGATCGCCTGTGGTCGGAGTCCTGTTAAGTGCGCGTATTTCACTAAGAGTACGCTCATTTATTGTTTTACGTTGCAAAGCACGATTTTGGCTCTTTTTTAGTCCAACAATGCTATTTCTGATTGACTCTACTTTCTTAACTTTTGCCTCAAACGCATCATTCCCTTGCTTTTGCGAAATGAGTTCTAATGACGGCGCTGCCTTTTTCAATATCTTATTCTGCTCAAGTAGTACTTCCTTCTCCTCTGTAAGCAGCGCGATCCTCGTTTTTGCCTCATCCTCATCAAATACAGCCAGATTAGTATCACCTACATTGCCAAGCGCATAGACAAGGTTCCAAAAATCATCCTTTTTGTAATAACTATCATTAAAGAGTGTAGATGAGTCTTTCTTGTCCTGACCTACAAAGAAGATTTGATATAATAAAACAGGATCAACCATCTTAAGCATATTGTCCTTTACTATTACTGGAAACGTAAAGCCGCATCTGTTTAGGAATCGTTTCAACTCCGATACAGAATCAAGAATGCTCAGACCGACCTCAGTTTTTGCTATAAAAGAATCGCCTTTCCTACAAACCGCAATTGTTTTACAGTTATCCAATTCCAATTCTATATAATGATAATAGTTCCTATACTCAAACGAGGATGGAAAAATAGGTTCATTACCAATAGCATAAAGGGCAGATTGCATAACAATAGTCTTCCCTTTATTATTGTCATCACTATAAATTATATTGAATCCCGATGTTAATCGATCCTCTATGAATGCTTCGTTGGCATCGCCAAATGCTATTGTCTTTATTATCACTGCACAGCCTCCTTCACAACAGAAATCAAATACTGTACGGTTAAAGCATCAAGCCTTGGATTTTTAACTGGTTCTTCATCCGAGA
>CAMHJE010000022.1:0-22163 GCA_946185305.1 uncultured Clostridia bacterium
AGAAGGAGAACATCCTTCTGCCGAGCTTCTTGCCAAGCTCATCCTCCAAGGCCTTCAGCGCCTTGGACAGCGTGGGCTGCGTTACGTGCAGATGCTCTGCCGCACGGGACATATTCTCTTCTCTGGCCACCGCTAAGAAATATCGGAGTGTACGGATTTCCATGGTAAGGTATCCTCCTGCATCTTTTCCGTATGATATGCTGATAACGAATATCATGATATTCATTATAACCATTGGCAAAGCGTCCGTAAAGCCCTTATAATGAAATTACAGAAAGAAAAACGGTTAGGAGAACTCTTTGGATGAAGGAAGAACTGGAGAAGATCCTCACGAACCTTTCGGACGCCGGGTGCGGGAGCGAGGAGCTGGAAAAGGCAAGAAAGCTCTATGAAGCCGGAGATGCGGCGGCGCTGATGCGGTACTTCCGAAAATGCCGGTGCCGCCGGATGGAGGAGCTTCACGAAAGCCAGCGAAAAGTGGACTGCCTGGACTATCTGATCCGGCAGACAGCCAGAACGATTCAGTAAAGATAGGAGATAAGGAGATAACAGCCATGATCAAAAAAGAAGAACTCGTACTCACAAGCGAATGGGACAAGACTTTTCCGAAGAGCGAAAAGGTTGATCACAGCAAGGTGACTTTTGTCAACCGCTATGGCATTACGCTGGCAGCTGATCTGTATGTTCCGAAGAATGCGGCGGGTAAGCTTCCGGCAATCGCCGTCTGCGGTCCGTTTGGCGCGGTCAAGGAACAGTGCTCCGGTCTGTACGCGCAGACGATGGCGGAGCGCGGCTTTCTGACGATCGCTTTTGATCCTTCCTTCACCGGCGAGAGCGGCGGCAATGTGCGCTATATGGCTTCCCCCGATATCAACACCGAAGATTTCATGGCGGCGGTGGACTTCCTCTCCCTGCACGAAAAAGTCGATCCGAACCGCATCGGCATCATCGGGATCTGCGGCTGGGGCGGCATGGCCATCAATACGGCGGCGCTGGATACCCGCATTAAGGCGACCGTTGCCTCCACCATGTACGACATGACCCGCGTGAATGCCAAAGGGTACTTCGATTCTGCCGACAGCGAGGAAGCAAGGTATCAGGCGAAGGCTGCCATGTGTGCCCAGAGACTTGAGGACTTGAAGGCCGGGGAATACAAGCTGGGCGGCGGCGTGGTCGATCCTCTGCCGGAGGATGCGCCTTTCTTTGTCAAAGACTACTACGATTATTACAAGACCGGACGCGGCTATCATGCAAGATCCCTCAATTCCAACGGCGGCTGGAACGTTATCGGCTGCGAGAGCTTCGTGAATCAGCCGATCCTCAAGTACAGCAACGAGATTCGCAGCGCCGTTCTTTTGCTCCACGGCGACAAGGCACATTCCTGCTATTTTTCGCGCGACGCCTATGCCGATATGATCAGGGACAGCAAGTATGCTGACAACAAAGAGTTGATGATCATTCCGGACGCTGTTCACACCGATCTCTACGACGGCGGCGGGAAGAACGCCATTCCCTTTGATAAGCTGCAGAGCTTCTTTGAAGAACATCTGAAATAAGGAGCGGACTGATGAACAAGCGGTTGTTGCGTGCATTTATCATGTTAGCAGTACTCGCTGCCATGGCAGGCTGCAAAAGCGGGCAGGAAAAGAATACATTTGCGGATACTGCCGCGCGAGAGGAAACAGCGATCCAAACAGCAGCGCCCGCAAAGACAAGCGATTTCGCGCAGGAAGAAACAGCTCCGTTTTCAGAGGAAAAGGCTTCTTCGAAATCAAATGAAGAAATCGATCCGCTACAGACACCGGAACCGGTACGTGCAGAGGAACTGACTGCTGAGCAACCGACCACGGAAGAACTTGCAACAGAGGAGGCAAAAGCAAAAATGCTGAAGATGATGATTGAAGATACTACGGTCGCCGTTGCATGGGAAAACAATGAATCCGTAGAAGCACTGAAGGCGCTGTGCGAAAATGAGCCGCTTGTGATCCGGATGTCCATGTACGGCGGTTTTGAACAGGTTGGTCCTATCGGGACAAGACTCCCCTCCCGTGATGCGCAGACGACCACCTCTGCCGGAGACATTGTGCTGTATTCATCCAATCAGATCGTCGTGTTTTACGGTGCAAATTCCTGGGTTTATACGAGACTCGGGCACATTACCGATCGGGATGCGTCCGGCATGGCCGATCTCCTCAGCAACGGAAATGTGACGATCACGATCAGCATGGAGGACGCAGAATGAAGATCCTTGTATTAAACGGAAGTCCGCATCTAAACGGCGCAACTTCGGACATGGCCGATGCCTTCGCGCAAGGCGCGAAAGAAGCCGGTCACGAGGTAGAAACCATCCATGTCGCGCACAAAAACATTCACGGCTGCTTGGCCTGTGAATACTGCAGGGAAAAAGAGCAGGGCGTCTGCTGTCAGAAGGATGATATGCAGGCCATCTACCCGGAGATCCTGTCCTCGGATATGATTGTGTTTGCTTCCCCGATCTATTACTTTACGCTCTCGGCTCAGCTGCAGGCAGCGATCCACAGGACCTATTCGATTGACATTCCGAAGAATGTGAAAAAGGTCGCCCTGATCATGAGCTCGGGAAGCCCGTTTGTTTACGGTCCCGCCATTGCGCAGTATTACCAATCCATCGTGGAATACTGGGGCATGGAAAATGCAGGGATCTTTACGGCAAACGGAAAGCAAAACAAATCGGAAGAAAAAAGAAACGAACTGTATCGGTTCGGCAGAAGCCTGTGACGCAGGATACAGTTGCATAGATCGTAAAAAATCCGGAGTTTTATAAGATGATGAAGTACAGAGTCAACAAAAGAACGGGTGATTTGATCAGCGAGATCGGCATCGGATCATCCTATATGTTCGGTGCAGGCATGGACGAAGCAGTTCGCGCTCTGCGCCTTGCCGTGGAAGGCGGAATCAACTATTTTGACCTTGCTGCCGGGGACGGAACAACATTCCCGATCTACGGGGAAGCCCTGCACGATGTTCGGAAGAATATCTTTTTTCAGATCCATTTCGGAGCAGATTATGCAAAAGGAACCTATGGCTGGTCGCTGAAGCTCGACACGATCAAACGCTCCGTAGAGAAGCAGCTCCGGGAGCTTCGAACCGATTATATCGATTATGGTTTTATTCACTGTCAGGACGAAATATCCGATTGGGAGACCTATCTGAAGAATGGGGTCTATGATTATATCCGGCAGCTGCAAAAAGACGGTGTCGTGCGGCATATCGGGCTTTCTTCCCATACGCCGGCCGTCATTCAGAGGATCCTGGATGATGCAGACATCGACATGCTGATGTTCTCGGTCAACCCGGCTTATGATTACGGCCGGGGTGAATACGCCAACGGCAGCGTAGACGAACGAAGTGCTGTATACAAACGCTGTGAAAAGGACGGCATCGGCATTTCCGTAATGAAGCCTTTCTCCGGAGGTCAGCTGCTGGACGAGAAGCAGTCCCCTTTCGGCAGAGCTTTGACCCAATATCAGTGTATCCGGTATTGTCTGGATAAGCCCGGCGTTCTGACGGTTCTTCCCGGAGCCCAGAGCGTGAAGGAGGTCGAAACTCTGCTGGCCTACTATGAACAGCCGGAGGAAACGACCGATTATTCCGTCATCGGAAGCTTCGCACCGCCTCAGGCCAGCGGGAAATGTGTCTATTGCAATCACTGCAAGCCCTGTCCTGTGGGAATTGACATCGGCTTGGTCAATAAGTATTACGATCTGGCCAAAGCAGGAGACGCAATGGCGGCGGAGCATTACCGGACGCTGGAAAAGAATGCGTCGGATTGTATCGGATGCGGGCATTGTGACAGCCGCTGTCCCTTTCATGTCCATCAGAGCGCACGGATGGTGGAAATCAGAGAGTATATGCTTTCTTTCTGATGAACAAAAAAGCGTCTGACATTCATAAACCCCGTGTGTTTGGCGAGCATGATTCCGCCCATCAAGCCACTCCAAAGCGTGAGGGTACCGGATCAAGTTCGTTACGGCGCATCAAAGCCCTGTGATTCTGCATTATCACAGGGCTTTTGCGTTCGTTTCGGCGCTATTGGAAACCGCACTCCCTTCCGGCTCAGTACACAAAATCGGCTGCTATTTTACTGCTATCTCTTAAGAGTATTTCAAGCGAAACCGTTTCCGGGTAGCTTTTCAACAAAAAATATGATACAATAATGCGGACGCCGCGTTTGCGGCGAACGGAGACTGGATAATAAGGAATGAACAACATGAATGACCCGATGATGACTACCATAGCAAAGGATCTGTCGCTGAAGCCCGAGCAGGTCAAGGCGGCGGTGGAGCTGTTAGACGCCGGCAACACGATCCCGTTTATCGCGCGCTATCGCAAGGAGGCAACCGGCTCGCTCGACGATCAGGTGCTGCGGAGTCTTTCCGAACAGCTCGATAAGCTGCGCGGTCTGCAAAAGCGGCGCGACGAAATCACCAAGGCGCTGACCGAGCAGGGCGTTTTAACGCCGGAGCTGACAAACAAGATCGCGCGGGCGGCGACGCTGTCCGAGCTGGAGGATATTTACCGTCCCTACCGACCGAAGCGCCGTACGCGCGCAAGTGTCGCCAAGGAGCGCGGACTGCTGCCGCTTGCGACGTGGCTGATCCGGCAGCCCGAGACCGGCGATCCGCTTGTGAAGGCGCAGGCGTTCGTCAACCTCGAAAAGGAAGTCCCGGACGCGGAAGCGGCGCTGGCCGGTGCGCGCGACATCATTGCCGAGGCCGTCAGCGACGAGGCGTCGCTGCGGAAGACGCTGCGCTTGCTCCTGCGGCGTGAGGGCGTGGTCGTCACCAAGGCGGCCAAGACCGAGGACAGCGTCTATGCGAACTACTATGATTTTTCCGAACCGGTCCGCAGCATTCAAGGGCATCGAATCCTTGCCATCAATCGCGGCGAACGCGAGGAGTTTTTGAAGGTCACGGTGGAAGCGCCGGAGCAGCGATGCAAAAATACGATCTACGGCATGTTCGTCAACGGCAGCGGCCCCGCCTCCAAGCAGGTCGAGCTGGCGTGTGACGACGCATGGACACGGCTGCTGTACCCGTCGCTGGAGCGGGAGATCCGCAACGAGCTGACCGATCGCGCGAACGAAAGCGCGATCAAGGTGTTTTCGGAAAACCTGCATCAGCTTTTGATGCAGCCGCCGATCCGCGGCAAGGTTACGCTCGGCGTCGATCCCGGCTTCCGCACCGGCTGCAAGCTCGCGGTCGTGGACGAAAACGGCAAGGTGCTCGATACCGGCGTCGGACACTTCACGCTGCCCGGCAACGAGGCTGGCAAGGCTGCTGCGGCGCGGCTGATCAAGAAGTTTGTAAGCGACTATGGCGTTACGGCGATTGCGATCGGCAACGGCACCGCAAGCCGCGAGAGCGAGCAGTTCATCGTAAACCTTTTGCCCGAACTGCCCGGGGTTGCATATATGATCGTCAGCGAAGCGGGCGCGTCGGTGTATTCGGCAAGCAAGCTCGGCGCGGAGGAGTTTCCGGACTTCGACGCCACGCAGCGCAGCGCGGTTTCGATCGCGCGGCGGATGCAGGATCCGCTGGCGGAGCTTGTCAAGATCGAGCCGAAGGCGATCGGCGTCGGTCAGTATCAGCATGATCTGAAGCAGAACGAGCTTTCCGCGGCGCTCGACGGCGTGGTGGAGCAGTGCGTGAACGGCGTCGGCGTGGAGGTGTCCACGGCGTCGGCGGCGCTGCTGTCGCACGTTGCGGGCATCGGCCAGGCACTCGCCAAGAACATCGTCGCTTATCGTGAGGAAAACGGGATCGCCTCCCGTGCGGAGCTGAAAAAGGTGCCGAAGCTCGGGCCGAAGGCGTTCGAGCAGTGCGCAGGCTTCTTGCGCGTGCGCGACAGCAAGAATCCGCTCGATGCGACCGCCGTACATCCCGAAAGCTACGATGCCGCCAAGACGGTGCTGACGAAGCTCGGCTATCAAAGCAAGGATGTAAAGGGCGGCATTGCGGACGTTAACCGCCGCGCGGAAGCCTATGGACTTGAAAAGCTCGCCGCCGAAGCGAACGTCGGCATGCCGACACTTCGGGACATCCTTTCCGAACTGCAAAAGCCCGGACGCGACCCGCGTGACGATCTGCCCAAGCCCGTGCTTCGCACCGACGTTTTGGACATGAAGGACCTCAAGCCCGGCATGGAGCTGACCGGCACGGTCCGCAATGTGATCGACTTCGGCGCTTTCATCGACATCGGCGTGCATCAGGACGGACTTGTGCATATTTCGCACATGTCCGATAAGTACATCCGTCATCCGTCCGAGGTCGTCAAGGTCGGCGATGTCGTGACCGTATGGGTGCTCAGCGTGGACGAAAAGAAAAAGCGCATCGCCTTGACGATGAAGAAAAACGGATAGGCTTTGACAGCCCTCCGCTTATATCCGAAATGCAACAGTATTTCAATGCCCCTGCGCCGCCATCATGGACAGCAAATCAAGATAGAATTTGCGAACAGCATGACGGCGCAGCAGTTTGCCCTGCAAATACATGTGATCGCCGTTTACTGTAGGGAACATATTCCATACGCCCGGCGCAATATGCGTTTTGTCCAAGGGAGCGTGTTGTCGGAACGGACGGGCGGCTTGCCGGACGAAGAATGAGCGTCGGAACCCGTCCGATCCTGATTGTTTGCACAAGCAAATCTTTATCCGGCGTCAAGCGTATCGTCACAAAGCGGCTTCACTTTCCTGCCCTTGCGCTAAAAAGGCTTTCACCTCAGGCAGCAGCCGGGCGGCTTCCTTTCTTCCGATCTGATAGACCCGCTCCAGTTCTGCCGGATCATGCTCGGTGTGGCTGACGTTCAGCTTTTCCGGCGGACGAATCACAAGGCTTTCGCCGCAAAGCTCCTTTTCGTCGATCTCGTCCATCTGCCGGTTGTATACCTCATGCCGAATCGACATCGCTTCGGCGATCTTCGGCGTGCGGCGCAGCGCCAACCGGATCAGCGGCAAAAGCGGCGACCTCTTCTTTCGGTAGCCCTTCGGCTGCGTCAGGATATATACATTCCGGTCATAACCCAGCTGCTCCATATAGCGATACGGCACGGGATCGACGATCCCGCCATCAAGAAGCCGCTTGCCGTCCACCTCGACGATCCGCGAAACCATCGGCATCGAAGCGGAGGCGCGCATCCATTGGATATCGGTTTCTTCGCCGTCTGTACAAAGATGGTATTCGATCCTTCCGGTGTCCACATTCGTCGCACCGATATAGAACGCCGTCGGATCGGTGCGGAAGGTCTTGCGGTCAAAGGGATCGAGCACATCGGGCAGCTCCCGATAGCAGAAATCCGCGCCGTACAGATCGCCGGTTTTCAGCAGCGAGCGAAAGCTGCAATAGCGCGGATCGCGGCAGTATTGCTTATTGTAGCGGATCGGGCGGCCGATCTGCCGGGATTTGAAGTTGCAGCCAAAGGCCGCGCCCGCGGAAATCCCCGCCGCCGCGTCAAAGACGATATGGTTTTCCAAAAAGACGTCGATCACGCCGCAGGTGAACATCCCGCGCATCGCGCCGCCTTCCATAAGCAAAGCTGTTTTCATGCGTGCCTCAAAGCCGCGCCGATATCGGCAAACGAAGCGATCCGTCAGACGTAATACGTATTGTCGGGCGTTTTATGGATAACGCCTGTTGCGACAAGATGCTCTGTCATGCGACGAAAGCCGTTCGGGTTGATGACCCCGGCTTCGGCCAATGTCTTTGCCGTGGATTCCGAGGTTGCCCCGCAAGCTGTCAGCCGCTTGACGATTAGATTTTTACGGATCAAAGGGATCGGCGGAAAGAATGCCATACAAAATGCCTCCTAAAATACGGAATTAGATGGTACGAATAAGGGTATTTTGCTCCGAAACGGCGGAATACCGTTCTTTTCCTTTCGTTTATTCCGCGTCGAACCGTTCCTGCGCGTCAAACACCTCGCAGATCGTGCGATAATCACCGAACACGGTCAGCTTGTCGCCGGTTTGAAACACGGTGTCTGCGGTCGCCGGCTCGGCTTTGCCGCGGTCAACGAGCATCACAAGGATGTTGTGTTCCTTTTTGATGCCCAATTCGGAAAGCGGCTTGTTCACATACGCTTCCGGCACCTTGTTCAGCGTGATCTGCGCGATGCTGTCGTCGCCGATGTAGTCGAGCAGCAGAACGCTGTTTTCGTTTTCCCGCCGGACAATTTTACCGACGATCTTTTCCAGCAGCCGTTCGCCCCAGGCGCGGACCTTGGGAATGCGGATGAACAGCACGATCACGACCGCTGCCGACAGCGGAATGATCATGCTGATGATGTCGGATACAACCTCCGAAATTTTCAAAGAAAAGAATACGTTGACCAACGCGGAAATGATCGTCACATTGAATACGTAGCCGAACAGCATAATCACGCGCGCAAGCCGCCGCCGCGATTTCGACGAAAGGAACAGCTCGCTTTCATGTGTCGTATAGCCGCAGCCGGTCAACAGCGAAATGACCTGAAACCGCGCTTTTTCGTCGGGCACACCGGTAAAGCGGAACAGCATCGTGAACAGTTCGGAGATCACCCAGTAGATCAGAATGATCAGGGAAAACAACGTTAACGCAAGATAGATATTCATAGGATTCTCCCTGTCAGAATCGGTTATATGATATATCAGTCTACCATGATTCTGCCGCATTTGCAAGCCGCGAAGACAGAAAGAGTCGCCTGTTTAGGGAGGGCTTATATACATTTTGCGTCAGCGCCCGCAAAGCAGCAAGGCCTGTTCTTGCAAGGCTGCATGCTTGGAGATTGTCAAAGCGGCTCAGCTTTTAGACCACCTTTCCTTGGCACATGCCAAAACGCGGCATCCGGCCGCAGACAGGGAGGGGTGTTTGTTGATATGCCGCGAGGCAGGGGGCTTTTCTTTCGCGGCAAAAGCTGTTATAATGACTTCCTGTCAGACGGCGGCAAGGCGGCTGCCGAAAACTGTAATGTGAGGTAAGCTATGTTTTATGCCATCCATGAATCGCTGATGCCATGCTCGTTGGCGGAGGTCAAGGCGCTGCCGGAGGATGTGCCGTTTGTTGCCGTTCTGAACGGCGGGGAATGGAGGAAAATCGGCACAGAGCTCGGCATCGAGATAGACATGGAGATGGATCTCGATGCGCCGCGGGAAACGAAAGCCGTGGTGAACCGGGATTCGCTGACGGGCTCATTTTCGATCCCGGATCGGGAGCAGATCAGCGGCGCAAGGCATACCTTCTCCTTCGCATTGAACGAGCGCGGCGTGGTGCTGGTCGAGGAAGGGGATTATATCGCCCGGAAGGTGGCGCAGATCTGCCGCAGCAAGAAATGGCGGCTGCCCGGACTGGAGCGGTTTTTGTACGACCTGCTGGAAACGATCATCGCTCAGGATCTGCCCTTGCTCGAAACGATGGAAAAGCGGCTGAACGCGATCGAGGAAGCGATCCTGCGCGGCAAGGTGGAGGCCTATCCGCAGGCACTGAACGATATCCGGGGCGACTTATTGGATCTTCGTGTGCATTATGAGCAGCTGATCGACCTCGGGCAGGAACTGGAGGAGAACGAAAACGGCTTCTTCCGCGAGGAAAATCTGCGTTACTTCCACATGTTCACCGAGCGCGTCATGCGGCTGCAGGACATGGTATCGGGACAGCGGGAGTACGTGGTGCAGCTCCGCGATCTTGTGCAGGTGCAGATGGATGTGAAGCAGAACCGCATCATGGCGCTGCTCACGGTCATCACGTCGATCTTTCTGCCGCTGACGCTGATCGCCGGATGGTATGGCATGAACTTCAAATATATGCCGGAGCTGGACTGGAAATACAGCTATCCCGCCGTCATTCTTGTGTCGGTCGGCATTGTGGTCGCCTGCATCTGGTACTTTAAGAAAAAGAAGTGGATGTGAGGCGCTGAACGTTCAGAGAGCCTCTTTGCCATAAAAACGCCCCGCTTGTCGGTATCGCATCGAAGCACCGATCAGCGGGGCGCTATGTGTTTTGAAGCGGTATGGCGGTCAGTTTAAGCTGATCCAGCTTTCGTCTGCGGGATTGTCGCGGAAAGCCAAGAGCGCCGGGATCTGCTCGGCGCGGATATAGCCCGCGCCGGCGGCGACGGTCAGCAGCGTGTCGTAATCGGAAGCCGACACGTTGACAAGATTGTGCTCCGCAAGGCGGTCGGACACGGCATAGCAAAGCTCATGGCTCAACAGGGAAGAATACACATAATAGTATTTGCCGCCGATCTTGCGGATCGAGCCGGCCTCAAAGAACGGATGCGCGGCAAACGGCATGCCCTTGGCCTTCTTCGCGCCGGGAACGATCGGATGCTCGCCGCCGCGCACAGTCTTCATGTCCGGTTCGAGCGCAAGGCAGACCGATTCCTCCACGTTGTTGCCGCGAAGCCGAAACACAGCCTTGAACAGACCTGTCGTGGAAAACCCGACGTAGAGATACGCGCTGCCATCGTCGTCCACCAGCACGCGGCGCGGCTTTTCGAGCCTGCCGTCCGGCGCGCCGACAAACAGCATCCGCACGGCTTTGCCGCTGCGTTCGCCGTCGTTTCCGCGCTCGCCGGTGTTCACGACGCCCATCCGGCCGCAGAAGCACTTCATACCTATACCCCCTGCGGACGGGGCGGCATAGTGCGTTTTTCGGACGACGTGCAAACGGCGCCGAATCTCGGCGCGGTCATTCTCGGCCACGGCGTCCATGACGCTTCGTACCTGACCGAAAGGTCGAAAATCACGATCAACGAGCAGGCCTATAGCAACACAACGAAGCCGAATCGAGCAAGGCCGGGGTCGACCTGATCATGCCGGGCGGCAAAAAGCCGCTTGCGGCCTTGACCGAAGCGGCAAAAGGCGATCCGACTTTGCTGCAATCGCTCGCACGCGCTTGCAGCAGGGTGCTGCAATTGGTTCCGGATTGAGTCGGCTGCCCACAGCTGATCTATTTTTTTGTAAATCCTTCGTTTTGGGCTCCGTATGCCAGATTATGCAGAACAAAGCTGCAAAGCTCTATACCCTCATCATAAACGTGCGATTTCTGTTGTATAATGCTTGCTGCCTCTATGCCGCCTGATCCAGCGCTTCTCCCAAATACTCCTCTTCCAGCAGATCATACGCGCGGATGGCATCATCGAACAGGGCGAGCAGATCCTCCTCGGCAATCATGTGATCGGCATTTGCTTTTGCCCCCGCGAACCGAAGATACTGCTCCATCGGCGGATTCTCCAAGGTTAACAGCGAGATGTTCCGAAGCTGCTCCGTGCTCTGATAGATCAGACTGACCGTATAATAGGCCTTCCCTTCGGGGCTGCGGTATCGTGAAAAGACCAGCTTTGCGCCGATCGGCGTTTTCGGCTCCACGGTGTTCGGAAGATCGTATTCCTCCGCGCCGAGTGCCGCCAGTACGCTGGCGATATTGGAATCATGGCCGCACAGGAAGGTAAACTTCCTTTCCTCGGCCGTCAGTTCGGAGCGAAGCTCTTCAAGAAGAGGATGCGCCACGTTGACCGAAACGAGCGGGGCGGTGAAAAGCATCTCCGTATACGTATCCACGATGCTGTGCAGCTTTCTCCAGTCCTTCTCGGTCAAATTGTGGTTGAACGCGGCGCGCTTGGCGTCCGAATCCTCATAATATTGCAGCGTGAGAGCGTCCGCCACGGAGGTTGCGGTTTTAATCGGGCCGGTCATGCTCGGTTCCTTGCCTTCGACCAGTTGAATTTCCGTCAAGTCTTTCAAAAGATTCCCGTAGGTTCCCTTGCGATAGCTCTCGCTTTTTCGGATATCGACAACATCCATCAGAAGCGAAATGGCATCCCGAAGGTCCTTATGAATGCCTTTCAAGCCCGCTTTGCCGCCCATCCCGGCAATTTGCTTTTGCACGTCCGCCTCATAAGCAGGCGTAACAAAATTCAGCTTCGGCGTAAAAGTCGGATCCATCGTATCATATTCCGCGTGCGTTTCGATCGGCGTCTCCCAAACGGGCAGAAGACCTGCGGCGAAACAGGTCGAGGTCGCAATCGTGCGCTGTTTAGCGTTGGAATAGAAACGCACCTCTCCGCTTTCCGGTCGATAATTCTTGGGGAACAGTCCCTCATCTTCCATCCGCAGCCGGAAATACTCCCCCATGATCGTTTCCAGCACCCCGCCGCGCACAGACAGCTCGCTCGGATCCGACGACCACGAAACCCACGTATGCGGCGTGATGTCGCTCAGAAGCGAACCGCTGCCGGACATAGGCGAGCGGATATTGTGACGGCTCAGAACGACCACCTTTTCCAGCGTATACGGTCCTTCCTCCGTCGCCGCAGTTCCTTTCGCATCGACAATTGCACAGCCTGCCGCCAGCAGCAGAACCCCAGCAAGAAACAGCGCAGCGATCCGTCTTCCGATCCGTCTGCTCCGGCGCAAGCCATTGTCTTTGAAATGTCGGTTGAACCCTCCTTGATGCAGCATTGTCTTTCTTCTTCCTCCTTCCAAGCTGTGATTTCTTGTTCTCTTTTTTCGAGCGGCATACGCTCCTGTTTTCAATATACCATATCATTTTTTCGGCCTTCCTGCAAGCGTATTGCGGAAAAAGCAGATCCCCCGGAGAAACCCGAGGCGCTTTCATGGACGTTTATGACATTTCTGTCGGTCCGATCCGTTTCCGTTTTCGTCCCAAATGCGCCGGTTTCCTCCGGTCGTGCACCGCCGAAGAACAGCATTATTCACCTTCCCGGAACAGCGGAAAGAAGATCACGCCGCGGAATACTCTGTGATTTGACAGAACAGGCTGACGAAAAAAGGAGAGTCGCTTAACTCTCTTATTTCGAATCCTATTTGTTTTTATGGCTCAAAAGCCAAGCCCGTTCAGCCAGTCGCGGACCGATTTTTGCACGCGATCCGCGTTGTTTTGGCAATCCGTGCCGGCGATCGCAAGGCCTTTTTGAACCGTGCTGTTCGGGAGCGCGTTCGACAGCTTTCGGTCAAAGCCCGAAAGCCCGCTTCCCGCATGGGTGGAGAACGGGATCAGCGTTTTGTCGGAAAGGGCGTCCGCGTTGGTTTCGAAGAACGTATAGCAAATCATCGGCCAGTCGCCCCACCAGACCGGCGCGCCGATAAAGATCGTGCTGTACTGCTTTAGGTCGGGGACTTCTCCCGCATAGGCGGGACGGGCATTTTCGTTCTGTTCGCGCTTGGCGACATCCGTCAGTTCGCTGTACGTCATCGGATAATGGTCGTCAACGGGCAGGATCTCAAAAAGGTCTGCGCCGGTCTTTTCGGCAATCATCTCCGCAACGATGGCGGTATTCCCCTTTTCGATCACGCCGACCTGATACTGCTCGCCGATGCGGGAGAAATAGACAACGAGAATATCGCTGTGCGGTTCGGGTTCTTCTGCTTTGGGCGTGTCGGTCGCCTGCGATGCAGGCTCATTCGATGCTTCTTCCTTGGATTCTTCTGCGGTCGGCGCCTGTGTGGACGCTTCCGCCTGCGGCGCTTCGGTCGGCTGCGCCGTCGCCTGTATCGGGGCGGCGTTTTCTTCCGGTTTCGCTGCCGTGCCTGTACAGCCGATTGCGCCGAGCGCGATCACACCCGCCAGCAGAACAGCAAAAACTTGCTTCCTATAAGTTCTCATTCCATCGTCAAGCCTCCTTTTATTCTTTTTGCTCATTCGGGTCTAAATACTTGATCACCTTTGCAGGCACACCGCCGACCACCGCGTATGGCGGCACGTCCTTCGTCACCACCGCACCCGCCGCGACGACCGCGTATTCCCCAATCGTGATGCCCGGGCAGATCGTCACGTTCATGCCGAGCCACGCATTCTTTTTGACGAGCACCTTGCCGTAGGTGTACATCCGATGCCGGTCGTTGAAGTCGTGATTGATTGTTGCGATCCGAAGCCCCGGCGCGCTCATCACGCCGTCCTCAAATTCGATCCCGCCGGACGCGGACAAAATCGCGGAATGGTTGATGAATACGCCCTTGCCGAAGGTGACCCGGTTGCCGAAGTCGCAGATGAACGGCGTCAGGATTCGCACGTCGAGGAGCTTCCGCCCGAACAGCTCCTCGAGGTATCCGACATACGCCGGATCATCCGGCATGGCGGCGTTTGCCTTGGCGCAGAGCGTCCGCGCCCGCATCATTTCCTCGACCGCCTCTTTGAAATACGGTTCCCGATTGTCGGTCGGACCGCCCTGATCCATCAGCTTGTAAACATATCCTGCTTCGTATTCCATATGCTTTCCTCACAGCAAGCCGTTTGTTTTCAGCCAGCGCTGTACGCTGCCCTTGGCACTTGCCGCCGCGCTTCCGGTGATCGGCAGGCCGCTCTTTACGACCGCGCCCGGGCAGGTGCGCTTGATGTCGCGCTCGCTGCCGCCCATGCCGCTGCCCTCGTTCGTGCAAAGCGGCAGGATCGTCTTGCCGGAGAAATCGAACGCTTCGAGGAACGTGAACACCGCCATCGGCATCGTGCCCCAGTAGTTCGGGTAGGCAAGAAGGATCGTGTCGTATTCGTCGATGGACGCCGGCAGGGAAACGAGCGCGGGCCGCGCCTTGGCGCGAAGATCTGCTTTCGCTTCGTCGATGCAGGTCATGTAGACCGGCGAATAGGGCGTTTCCATCTCGATCTTGAACGTGTCCGCTTCGATCAGTTCTTTTATCGTGTTGCACACAATTTCGGTATTGCCGACTTTTACATAACGCATCGCGCCGCCGAAGTAGTTTTCATCCGCTCTGGAAAAAAAGGCGATCAGTGTTTTAGCCATGGTTTGCTCCTCCTGTTTTGCTTTGTTTGCGTGATTGTTCCTTTTTCTGTCTTTATTGTAGCAAGGATATATTGCAAAGTCCAATCGAATCATGCTATACTTGATTTAAATTTTAAATAGCAGGAGCCGAACATGACCACCAAGCAGATTGATTATTGCATCGAGCTTGCCCGGACGCTGAATTTCAGCCGGGCAGCAGACAACCTATTTATCAGTCAGCCGACGTTTTCCTATCAGATCAGGCTGCTGGAGGAGGAGATCGGCTTTGCGGTCTTTGCGCGCAGCGGCAAAGGGGCGGCGCTGACGCCGGCCGGAGCGCAGTTTGTTGCCTTCCTGACCGGTATGCGGGAGGACCTGAAGCGCGCCGTCGAGCAGGGGCAGAATTTCAGCGCCAAATATCAGGACAGCATTTCGATCTGTATGATGGTGCGCCAGGCCGTGTATTTTCTGCCGGAGGCCATACGGCTCTTTTCCGAAAGCCATCCAAATGTGCAGATTACGCCCATCTTTCGGTATGAAAACAGCATGGCGCTTTTTTTGCGGGGCGAGGCGGACATCGTTTTTGCGCTGCGGGAACAGACGAAACAGGTCGCGGACGTGCAAGCTCACGATTTGTTTGAAAGCCGGGTCTATCTGATCACGGACAGAAAGGATCCCTTGGCGGAAAAGAACCTGATCCGCGATGAAGATCTGTATGGGCGGACGCTGATGGTCGGCGGCGGCTCTCCCCCGGCGCTGAAAGCCGTGCAGCACCGGCTGATCGGCTCGGGAAAAATCGACTATTTCAACAGTGCCGACCACGACACCACGCTGACGAACGTTGCTGCCGGACGGGGCGTATGCCTTGCGCCCGGTTTTCTGAACGATCACAGCGGTCAGTTCGCGTGGATCCCGTTCGACTGCAAAGAGAGCTTTTCCTGTGTCCTCTGTACACATAAGGAGGACAAGCGGCCGTCGCTCTCTGCGTTTCTCGCCGTGCTGAAAGGTCTGTATGATTCCGCAATTGCATTCCCGATGTGATGGATCATGCCGATCTGCCTATCTGCATCATTCGGGCTGCCCCGCATATCCCGGCCGGCGCGAAGCGGTACGGACGAATACCGTTTGATGCGGGTTCATCACGGAACCGCCTTACTGCGCCATAAAGAATCACGGCAACGGAAAACCACCCGCCGAATGTACGGAACGGGTGGTTTGCTTTTTCTATGTTCTTTTCGCGCGGCGCTTTGCGGGAATGTGCCGAAAGGGCGTCAGCGCGACGGACACTCGTTATTTTGCTGTTTTTATCTCCTATGCGATACGGGCGCCCCGCTGTCACAGGCTTCAGTTGCCGGTCTGTTCCGTATACTCGTAGCCGGTTTGGTTGCCGCTTTCGTCATACGTCGTATAGGAGCGCGTTCCTTCGATATACTGCTCCAGACACTCCGTTGCAACCTGTCCGTTTTCGTAGTAGGTGCGGGTGAGGCGGCGGATCGGCAGCCCGTCAAGCTGTGTGACGAGGGATTCGGTCTTCCAGCCGTGCTCGTCATACGTTTCGGTGCTGAGATAGCCCTCGGTGGTGCCGAGTGCTGCTTGTTCGGTATAGGATACCGACTGCACGGAAACATACCGCATATTGTCGCTGCCCTTGGCGTTCTCATCCCACGGGACATAGGTGATGTCGCTGCGGTAGGTCACTTCGCCGCCCACGGTCCTGATAGATGCAATCTGCCTGTCGTGCTCATCGTACACCGTGGTATGTCCGGTGTCGTCGGCAAATATCTGCGTGACGCTTTCCTGCTTGCCGGAGGGGTAATAGGTGCGCGTTTCAACCATGCCGTCGCGCGAGGAGCCCGGCTCCTGATGCTCGGTCCGAACCAGCAGATGGTTTTCGTATGTGTACACGTCGTACTGCCGTATGCTGTCGTCAAGGTTAAAATAGCCGCTCTCCGCAACGTCGCCGTTGGTATCAATGATTTTGATGGTATACGGAAATGGACTTTGAAAGCCGCGACAGCGAAAGATAATGCCCGCCTTTGTGTGCGGTGATCGAATTGCCTGTTTTTCGGATTTGTCCCTGCCGTATATGCCGGCTTCCCTCCAACGAACGGAAACGCGGCGCGCAGGGGCAATTTTTTATGCCGCGGCACGACGGCCTCCGCCGGTCGGACGTGACTTTTCGGCGTTGTTTTTCTCCGTTATTGACAGGCAAACAGCGTTCCATTATAATATATAATCAGATAAGGGATCCGTTGCGAGGGTCTTTTGGGCCCCTCACGGATTGTCGAAAAATCCCGCGGCAGCGGTCGAAATCCCTCCCGGAAAGGACAGAAAAATGAACGCTTTGGAAGTTATCCGCGCGCGGCGCAGCGTGCGCACCTTTGACGAAACGCCCCTGAAGCCGGAGGATGCAGCGGCGGTTTTGGCCTTTGCCGAAAAGCTCGAATCCCCCTACGATCTTCCGATCACATGGAAGCTGCTCGACGCGAAGAAGCAGGGCTTGAAAAGCCCCGTCATTGTCGGAACGGACACGTTTATCGCCGGGAAGCTGCCGCGCGTCCCGCATGCGGAGGAGGCGTTCGGTTATGCCTTTGAAAAGGTCGTGCTGTTTGCCCAGGCGCGCGGGATCGGCACGACATGGATCGCCGGCACGATGGATCGTCCCGCGTTTGAAAAAGCGATGGCCTTGCAGGACGGCGAGGTCATGCCCTGCGTCAGCCCGCTCGGCTATCCGGCAAAGAAACAGTCCATGCGGGAGGTCATGATGCGAAAGGGCATCAAGGCGGATACGCGGCTCCCGTTTGCGGCGCTGTTCTGTTCCGGCAGCTTTGATACCCCGCTGACGCCCGAAGCGGCAGGCAAGCTGTTTGCGGCGCTCGAAGCCGTGCGGCTTGCGCCGTCCGCGGTCAACAAGCAGCCGTGGCGCGCCGTCGTATGCGGCGATACGGTGCATTTTTATGAGAAGCACAGCAGGGGCTACGGCGCGGGCGGATGGGATATCCAGCGGATCGACATGGGCATTGCGCTTGCGCACTTTGAACTTGTCGCCAAGGAAAGCGGGCTTTCCCCCGCGCTGTCGATTGCCGATCCGGGCCTTGATGCCGCGCCGGATACCGAGTATATCGCGTCCATCCGGGTATAAGCCGCTATGGAAGATACGATCACGGTTTACCATACGGGCTTTGCGGTCGTGCAGACGCCCGACCTGCCATTCGGCAGAAGCAATGCCGACTTCGGGCAGGGCTTTTACCTTTCCGACGATCCGGCCTTTGCCGGGCGCATCGGCGCGGTCATCATGGATGCCCGATAGTATTCCGTCGTTTGCTCGACCGTCGGCCTTTGGGGAAGGTTCAGCAGAAACGCCGAAAGCAGCGCGCAGTTCACGATGTTCATTTGAAACCGATCCGCCGTTTCAAATGCCGGCAGACGACCGATGATCTCTTTGTATTTCGACTTGGCTTTGGCGGTAATCGCCTTTGCCGTTTGGGGAGCATCCTTGCGCGGTCTAAATTCCGGTCGATCCCGATGGTGTTCATCTTTGCGCCTCTCACTTTTTCGCCACGACCGCGATCCACGGCTTCGACGGATGATGCGCGCTCTTGACCTTCGAGAAGCCCGCCGTCTCCTGTTAGCCGTCCCTAACCGTTATCCCGAAAGAAAAACCCGCTATGGGTTAAAGTCTACTAACCATTATAGCGGGTTGCCTGTGATTTTGCAAGATGTGCGGGAAAATGTTTGTATTTCCTTCGTAAAAATCCGTCCTTATCCGCGCGCGGCGCGCTGCGCGGCCTCGACGACATGGCGGCACAGCACGGCGGTCGTCACGCTGCCGACGCCGCCCGGCACCGGGGTGATCGCGTCCACAAGCGGCTCCGCCGCCGCAAAGTCCACGTCGCCGCAGAGCTTTTGCTTCGCTTCGTTCCAGCCGATGCCCACGTCGATCACGGTCTGCCCCTCCCGCAGATACGCCGCGCCGATGCTCTCCATCCGGCCGGACGCCGCGATCAGAATATCCGCCTCCCGCGCGACCGCCGCAACGTCCGGCGTGCGCGAATGGCAGACCGTCACAGTCGCGTCGGCGTGCAGCAGCAGCAGGGCGACCGGTCGGCCCACGACAAGGCTGCGCCCGATCACGACCGCGCGTCTGCCGCGTAAAGGCACATGATAATATCGAAGCATCTCCATCGCGGCCTGCGCGGTGCACGGCGGAAAGCCGAGCGCCGTATCGGTAAACACGCCCGCCAGCGACCCGTCGGTGCAGCCGTCCACGTCCTTTTCGGGACGCAGCAGCCGCCGCGCCTTTTCCTCGTCCAGATGCTTCGGCAGCGGGCGAAGCAGCAGGATCCCGTGCACAGCGGGATCGCGGTTCAGCCCGTCCAGCGCGGCAAAGAACGTCTCGCTGTCCACGTCCGCAGGCAGAGCCACGCTTTGCACGTCGATCCCGACCTCCCGGCAGCGTTTTGTCGCGCCGCGCTCATAGCTGAGATCGTCGTTTCGCGCCCCGACCCGCAGGATCGCCAGCGTCGGCACAATGCCCGTTTCCCGCAGCGCCGCCGCCTCCGCCGCCGTCTTTTCATGCAGCGCCGCCGCCACGGGCGCGCCCTTTAAGATCGCTGCCATCAGCAGTACCTCCCGTACACCGTTGTGAATACCTCCGCCGCCATCGCGCGGTATCGCTCCAAATTTTCCTCCAAATGCGCGTTGATCCGCTCGGCATACGCGCGATCCTGCATCAAAGCCGTATTCACGCGCACGTTCACCGCCGCGCCGTAGAGTGCCCCGCAGCACAGCGCCGCCCCGGTCGCCGCATCGGACAGGATGATCTTACTGCCCTTTTGGGCGAATTCCTTTTGCAGTACAATCGTCTCACAGCACAGGTCGAAGATCTCCAGCGGCACCGCTGCGGCGTCCTTCAAGCACGCCTCCATAACCGCCGCGCGGCTCGGATCGTCCTTCGGGATCGCATAGGCGCGGGACAGCGGCGCAAACGCCGCGGCGTCGTTATCCACGCACGCGAGCAGCCGCACGCGGATCGCCTGCGCCCTTTGCATCAGCGCCTTGATCTCTTCCTCCACGTCGGCGTATTTCTTCTTGCCGACCGTAAATTCGCCCACCATATCGCCGAGCGCCGCGCCGATGGCGCCGACCAATGCGCTGGCGCCCCCGCCGCCCGGTGTTGGCGCGGAGGAAGCAATCCGCTCGGTAAATTCCGTGATCGTGGTGTTTGTCAGCTCCATAGTCTCCTCCCCGCCGCAAATCCGGCGCTTTCCTTTTGCTTGTATTATACCATCCGCCCGGAAAAAAGCAACGAAAAGCGGCGCACCGTTTCGCAAAATAACGTCTTTTCTTCTGCGCGCGCGTTTGCTATACTGTAACAAAGACCTCCGGCAAACCGGAGAAAGGGAGATGCGGTATGGGTTTACACGAGGATGCCGAAAAAATCATGGATGCGGCGCTGCTGTCCGCGCTGCCTGATCGGGCGACGTGCGCCGCGCTCGACCGCTGTCAATTCAACAGCGGCCGGCTTGTTTTGATCGCGGCGGGCAAGGCCGCATGGCAGATGGCAAAGGCCGCGTCGGATCGCCTCGGCAGCCGCGTGGAGGGCGGCGTGGTGATCACCAAATACGCCCATTCGAAGGGCCCGATCCAAAGCCTTGCGATCTATGAGGCCGCGCATCCCGTGCCGGACGACAATTCCTTCCGCGCCGCCGAGGCCGCCGTTCAGGCGGTGACCGGTCTGACGCCCGAGGACAACGTGCTGTTTTTGCTGTCCGGCGGCGGCTCCGCGCTGTTTGAAAAGCCGCTGATCCCGAAGGCGGATCTCGACCGGCTGACCGGCGAGCTTTTGGCCTGCGGCGCGGACATCGTGGAGATCAACACCGTGCGCAAGCGGTTTTCGGCCGTCAAGGGCGGCCGGTTCGCGCAGCTCTGTCGCCCCGCAAAGGTGTTCACGGTCGTCCTGTCCGACGTGCTCGGCGACCGGCTCGACATGATCGCCTCCGGCCCCGCCTGTCCCGATGCCTCGACCGCCGCCGACGCGTGGCGCGTCGTGCAAAAATACAACCTCACCGTGACGCCACTGATGGCGTCCCTCCTCGACCGCGAAACGCCGAAGTCGCTCGACAACGTGGAAACGTTCGTCACCGGCAGCGTCCGGCAGCTGTGCGAATCTGCCGCAAAGACCTGCGCCGCGCTCGGCTATGAACCGCTCCTGCTGACCGATCAGCTCACCTGCACCGCACGCGACGCGGGCGTGTTCCTTGCCGGCATTGCCAAAACGTGGTGCGGCAGGGGCAGACGCCTTGCGTTTATCGCCGGGGGCGAGACCGTCGTGCATCTGACCGGGCACGGCTTGGGCGGCCGCAACCAGGAGCTGGCGCTCGCCGCCGCAGAGGGCCTTGCGGGGCTCGACGCCTGCGTGTTCTCCCTCGGCTCGGACGGCACCGACGGCCCGACCGACGCCGCGGGCGGCATCGTGGACGGCAATACCCTGTCGGTTCTGCAGGCGCAGGGTATCTCGATCAGCGATGTGCTGCAAAATAACGACGCCTATCACGCGCTGCAGGCCTGTGACGGTCTTATCATGACCGGCCCCACTGGCACGAACGTCAACGACCTGTCCGTGCTGCTGATCGGCGGCTGACGCGCCGCGTCCCCTCTATACCTTTTTATCTCTTTTCCCGGAGCAGACCGCGATAAGGCGCCTTCACGGCCGTCGCGTCTCTGCTCTTTTTTATCGTTTCCCTTTCCCGAACCCGTTTTTTCATACACGCCTTTATGATGCAAAACGCAACCTTTTTCCGCCCATTTTATGCGTGATATACCGCGAATATATTTTTGTTTCACTATTTATTCGCTCATATTTTTTCCGTAAACGCTTGCAAAAGCAAATATAGGAATGTATAATATAGGTAAGCTATGTGAAAATCTTTTGTAAAGGAGCCTTGGCCGTATGAGCAAAATCGTGTTGGAGCACATCGACAAATACTATGGCGAGAATCGCGTGCTGAAGGATATCAACCTGACGATTGAGGACGGCGATTTCATGACGCTGCTGGGGCCGTCGGGCTGCGGCAAGACGACGACGCTGCGCGTGATCTCCGGCCTCGAAAAGCCGCAGAACGGCACCATGACCATCGACGGCAAAACGATGATCGACGCGGCGAACGCGTTTTATGAGGAGCCGAGCAAGCGCGGCCTGAACCTTGTGTTCCAAAGCTATGCGCTCTGGCCGCACATGACCGTCTATCAGAACATCGCCTTCGGCCTGAAAATCAAAAAGCTCTCGAAAAAGGAGATCGACGAAAAGGTCATGGCGTCGCTGCGCACCATGCGCATCGACCAGTATAAGGACCGTTATCCGAACGAGCTGTCCGGCGGTCAGCAGCAGCGTGTCGCCATCGCCCGCGCGA
>CAMHJE010000023.1:0-21366 GCA_946185305.1 uncultured Clostridia bacterium
TGCGCGGGATCTTCACCGTTGGTGTAGGTAACGACGACGTGCTTGACAAATACGTTGTCCTTGTCATAGTAGTTCGGGTTGGCATCGAAGCGAACTTCCTGCGCCGGAACGATAGAGGACAGGATGTAGCAGCCGTTGTAGAGGATGGAATCGGGCGCAACTGCACCGAAGTCCTCACCCTTGGACTCGAGGAACTCGGCGTTGATCGGCCAGAGGATCGAGTAGGTGGTCATACCGTCGAAATAGCCGCACGGACCGGTCAGCTTGTAGGTCAGCTTGTTGCCGTCAACCTTGATGCCGACATCGTCCCAAGTGCCGGTGCCTTCCTGATACGCGCGGAGACCGACGATCAGGTCAAGAACGAGCGTGAGGGTCTCGGACTTGGTCGCAACCGCATGCTGCATGCCGGTCACGAAGTCCTCCGCCTTAACGTTGTCATAGACTTCGCCGGAGCTGGTGGACCAGGTAGCGTCGTCACGAATGATGAACGTCCACTCGGAACCGTCTTCGTTGGCGCTCCATTCCTTCGCCATACCGGGAACGAGCTTGCCGTGGCTGTCCTGCGTGAGCAGGCCTTCGATGAAGTTCGAGGTGTAGTCGCCGTTGGAGGACTTGTTGTTGTAAACATAGTCCAGCGTGGTTACGTCGAAACCGTCGATCATCGAATAGGTGTCGGGCGCAGCGGCCTCTGTCGCGGCGGGCGCATCATTCGCAGCGGGTGCATTGTTCGCAGCGGGCGCATTGTTGGATGCGTTGTTGTCGGAAGCCGGCGTCGTCGTGGACGGCGTGCTCGTGCAGGCAACCGCTGCAAAAACCATGACCAGTGCGAGAAGCATTGCCATCAGTTTCTTCATGTTTGTTTCCTCCTGTGTTTTTGATGTATTGATACGAATGTATAAATACCTTTCGTATTCTATATCGGCCGGATCGACCGGTATATGCTTTGCTTTTTCTCCCCGTTCGCAACCCGAAACGGTTCCATGGGAGAATATAGATTATATAATAGCAAGTTTCCCTTTAATTGCAAGCCGTTTTGATGTTTTTTTGCTTTGAATTTACATCAATTATGTATAAAAATCCTATTTTATACATCTTTTTATTCATTTTGCCGTTTTATCCGCTATGGGCGGACAAGAGAACGGTTTTCGGATTGTTTGTCCGTTTCGCGCGCACAATTGTCCGGCAGAGCAATAACATTGCCTGTTTTGTCCGGATCGGATGCGGTTTTTTGCGTGTCGTGCGCCGCCGACGATTTTGCATACCGCCCGCATACAGCAGGCGTATTCGACGGCATCCGCCGCCTGTTTTTCAATAAGTTAATGAAGATTTTGCATTTTGGACGCACAATTTTCGCATAGGTCTGTTATAATGAGGGCAGGAAGTATGGAGAATGGGTTGAAACAGCAGCATCGGGGATGGGTGATCCTTGCCGGCATCGGCACGGTCGTGCTGCTGTCGGCGCTTGCGATCCTCCTGTTTTACCGCTGCCGCAAACCGGACGTGCTCGATCTGCGCGGTTATGTCGATCTGGGCCGCAGTCCGAGCGGCGAACCGACCGCGCGGCTCGACGCCGAAGCGATCCTGCATGACCTGCACCTGCCCTCGTCCGAAAGCGACCCGCATGCGTTTGAGCTTCTCCCGGAGGTGCGGGCGATTGCCGAAATCGAACTTGCCCTTGCGGCCGGCGATGAAGAAGATACCATGCGCGTCTCGGTCTCGGCCGATACGGAAACGCTCGAACGGGCGGGCATCGTGCTTGCACCGCTTTCGTGGGAACAGCAGCTGAAGGGCGTTCTGTCCGAAAGCGCCTCCCCGACGCCTTCGCCTGTGCCCGCCGTTCCGACGCCCTCGCCCGAGCCGTATGAAACGGGCTTTTTGACCGCATTGGTGGACGCCGAGGGCAACGGCTATAACCTCCGCGCCGTCTGCGAGCGCGTGCAAAAAGAGCGCGATGATGTCTGCAAGGGGCTTGCCGCGGGCAGTACGGACTATTCAGGCATTAAGGCCGATAAGATACAGGTTGCGTTTTCGGTCGGCAAGACCGCCGAGGTCTACCGTAACATCTACTCGGCAAGCTATAAGATCACGCTCGAAAGCGCCGTGGAGGGGTTGGACGACGTCATGCTGTACTACCGCATCCGGCTTGTGAACCTGAAGCTGAACGCGGACGGCACGGTAAGCTTCGACCCGCAGGTGTTCAGCCAGATGTGCAAGAACGAAACGGAGTGCAAGCGGGCCCCCTCGCCCTCGGGCAGCTATACGACGACCGTGCTTTCCGGCGGCGGCGTGCGCGTCCGGGACAAGGCCGCGTTCGATCAGAATGGTTTTGTGCTCTTCCCCGGCTGTCCGACAAGCTACCGCATGGCGGACGGGTTCTACTGGTCGCCGACCTGCGATCCGCTGCCGGAGGAGCTGATCTGGAAGCTGACGGCGGTGGACGGCCACTCGCTGGCAAACCTGCTGCGCTACGCGCGAAAGGAAATCTACGCGCGCTACTATACGATGTTCGACCCGAAAACCGAGCGTGAGTTTTACGAGCATTATCACAGCTTTCCGTGGTATCGGGAAATGTCGCCCGACCTGTCCTCCCGCATGAGCGAAACGGAGCGCGCGAATATCCGGCTGCTCCGTGAGATACAATCTTTAATTGAGAAATGAGGTGTCCTATGAAAACCCTTCGAACCGTTTTGGCGACCTTCGGCATGACAACGCTTGTCTACGGCGCGTTTGCCCTGTTTACCGTCACCATCGACCCGGCGTTTGCGGGTCGCTCGATTTATCGCATGTTCCGCGATACGGGCTTCCCCGCGCTCGTCGTCGGCATCGCATGCCTGCTGTCCGCCGCCGTGATCATCTTTGCGACCGCCGCGTTCCGCGACGACGCCAAGGCGCGCCGCGCCGCCGGCGACGAGGACGACGAGCAATTCATCGAGGAGGAGACCGTGCCGGTCGATACCTATGAGGAGCAATGGACGCCCGCCGTCAAGAAAAAGTCCCGCGCCGCGCTGAAGCTCGAAAAGGATGAGCCCGCGCCCGACCTGTTCGCGGACGACGACGAGCCGAAGCTGGACGAAACGATGTTCCGCAAGCCCAAGGCCGAAAAGACGCGCCATTGCCTGTTCTGCGGCACGGCGTTTCCGGTCTCGCAGAGCGTTTGCCCCAAGTGCGGCAAGCGCGCGTCGTAAGGAGGGATCGCCATGGAAAAGCGTTCGATGCGCCGCACCGTGATTCTGGTCGGCCTCATCATGATTGCGCTGCTCGCCGCCTGCGTGATCGTCGCCTACTTTTTGTTCGGCGCGAACCTCGAGCAGGTGCGCGTGTCCGATTACGTCATCACCTCCCGCGTCGGGGATCACTTCGAGTTCTCGCTCGATACCGACCGGCTGCTGTGGGAAAAGCATCTTTTGACCCCGCCGGATTATCTTTTGAAGGACTATCCGGAGATCGCCGCCGTGCGCTCGCTTGGCCTGTATGTCACGCATGACGACGCGGGCTACCACTTTGAAACCGTCAGCTCGTCGAACGATCCGGCGATCAGCCGCACGCTGCGCAAGGCCGGCATCGTTCTGAAGGGCACGCAATGGTCGTGGACCGAGACCGATATCATCGGCAAGAACGCCACGCAGCCGACCGACGGCTTTACCGAGCTGTCGCTGCCCGATTACGTCCGCATCTCGGTCGAAAACAACGCCTACCGCGCGACGCTCGATACGCAGGCCATGGTGGAGGCGTGCCGCTTCCAGCTCCCGCTGGATCCGACCGAGCACAGCGGCTATGCCGCGATTACAAGCCTTTTGATCGACTGTCAGCCCACCGGCGACGGCGTCTATCGGCTGCAGGCGCAGAGCACGCTGAAAACGATCATGGAGCAGCTGCAGGAAAACCACGTCCGCATCACAAATACCGTGTGGACCTGGACCGAGGCCGAAATGGCCGCCCGCGCAGGCACGGCGCCGGCTGCCGACAACGCGCAGGCTGCCGCACCCGAAACGCATGAAACGCCCGCGCCGTCGGAATCCCCGCGCAATACCGAACGGCATGAGGGCATTACGTCGCTGTACGGCTTCGATCAAACCGCCGTCCGCATTGCGATCCGCAACGCGAAGGAGCTGCATTACGGCAGTCAGCTCGAATCCGGCAAGGTCTATCAGAACTACTTTGCGGTCGGCACGGCGGACACCGAGCACAGCAACGTATTCCGCGTGATCTACGACATTTCCACGACCGGCGGCACCGAATACCTGATCGCGGATGTCTACGATCTCGACAGCGAATCGGGCTACACCGCAGACGACGTGGTGCTCCGCACGGCTTCGTCGCGCAGCGAGGCGCGTTCGACCGAGGATCTCAAATACTACACGATCTACACGCTGACCGGCGGCAGCATGATCTTCCCGGAGAACGAGGGCAAGTCCCCGTTCGACGCCGACGGCTTCGTGATGGCCAAGAGCATTTCGACCGCGCTGACCTACGACGAGCTGTGGGATATCCCCGCCACGCAGGACTGGACGCTTGTGCAGCTGCTCGCCTTTGCGCGGAACGAAATGTACGCCCGCGCCGGGCATCAGTATGACACCTCCGGCAGCTACTATAAGCACTTCTCCTCCTATTCGTGGTATGAGCCCGTCGGCACCGTGTCCTTAAGCGAGCTTGCCGAAAAGTGGCCGATCACCGGCACGAACATTTCCACGATCAAGTTTCTCGAAAAGCTGATCAGCGAGGGCTGACGGCCAAAAATACAGCGGGAGCGGCGTTCAAACCGCTCCCGTTTTTTCTTTCCCGTTTTATCGTCTTGCCGCCAGCAGCAGCGAGATCGCGTCGCCGATGGCCTCCACGATCAGCGACACGCCGGTGAAGCGCCAAAGCACATCGACGCTGTCGAACGGATGCAGAACGATCAGTACGCCCAACAGCACCGACAGGATCGCATTCACAAGCAGCAGCACCGACACCGGGAACCCCGCGCGGCGGAACTCGAAATACGTCTTGCCCTTTAAGAGGCCGGACACGATCAAAAAGATGCCGTACAGCACCGCGAGCACGCCGAACAGTCCCATGACGAGCTTAGAGCCGAACGCCAGGAACGCCCCGCACAGCAGCGCGAAGATCGCAAGCGACAGCGTCAGATAATCGTTGACGCCGAGGCTTTTTCTGTCGCGCAGGAAGCGGAACAGGTCGATGGCGCCGATCACAAGCAGCAGCACGCCGAGCGTAATGATAATGCCCTGCGTGAACTCGACCGGCTTCAAAAACAGCAGAATGCCGACCGCAAGCTCAAACACGATGAGCAGCAGCAGCGGCAGATTGCGGCGAAGCGTTTGCATAGTACATTCCTCCTTGGGGCGTCGCCCCGTTTTCTTATCTTACAGTATACGCCGATTTTTGCAATTCGCAAGCCCGTGCGCGTCATTTTCGTGCAAAAAAGCGGGGTCGGTCGCCCGCCCCGCTTCGTTCTCTGTCCTTAGTTCTTGGTGAAGACCAGATCGACGCCCATCGTGGTCAAGACCAGCTCTTCGCCGTCGAAGGTCAGCGTATACAGCTCGATACCGCCCACCTGCAGCAGAATCGCGTTGTCCTCCTGCAAGACCCATTCGATTTCGCTGCTCGAGCCGTCCGCCGTCAGAACCGCAGAGCCGTCCTCGGACAGCGTCAGCTCCATGCTCCGCCCGATCTGCTCCTGTGTCAGCGTCTGGCCATAGGCTCTCGCGCTTGTCATCGTCCAGGTGCCGATCAGATCCGCCTTCGTCCAGTCGCTTGTCGGTGCGGGCGTATCGGGCTGCGCAGGCGTTTCGGGCTGCGCGGCCAGCAGCGCTTCAACCTCCGCCGCCGGGGCAAACTCGGCGGACTCTTCTTCCATCTGAATAACAATGTGGTCGCCGTTCAGCGTATACGGTACGGATTCGCCCTCCACCGTCAACGCGGTTTCGTCCCACGTAATGTCGCCGGCGTTGTCCGAATCACCGAACTGCATATAGCCCGTGCCGTCGTCGTGCAGCAGCAGATAGAAGTCGCGCACATCCACGCCCGTTCCCGCGAACGTCTCGATCGCGCTTAAGGTCGTTTCTCCATCGTTGACCGACAGCAGATAGTAGAGGCGATCCTTGCTCGGCGCTTCGGTCGAGAAGGACAGCATCGCGGCGTTGAACAGATCCGCGGCCTTTTCATATTCCGCCTCGGTGCAAAGCACCGCCGTCAGATACCACCGGCCGTTCATGTACCAGCTCACGCAATCCATGTGCACCGTCACGCCGGCATATTCGCAGCTTGCCTTGCCGTAGCGCCCCATAACGCCCGCTATCGGATAATCCACATGCGGCGTGGCGTCCGCGTCGTATTCGACGCCGATGTTGCCGAAGCCGCCCGCGATGGACATATCCATCATCGTGTCAAGCATATCGGTGTCCACCGCAAGCTCCAGCTGCGTGCTGAGGAGCAGGATCTGCAGCATCTGATTTTCAACGTCCGTCGAAGCCACGGTCTGTCCGTTTTGCACATCGCCGATCACCCAGTCTGTGCCGAACACCGTGTAGTGCTGCTCGAGCTCGTCGCTGTCCACGGCTGTCGAAGCGCCGTTATAGGAGGTAACGAGCTTCAAATCATAATACTCGTCGCCCCCGTTCGGATTGTAGAGGCGGCAGTTGTCCTCGGACAGCGTCGCGGGCGCGAGATAGCTGTTGGCCACGATCATCGTGTTATACGTATCATTGGTGATGCCGAACGCATCGAGCCCAAACCACCGCGCCGCGATAAATTCCTCGTCGGAGATCAGCATGGCACGGCCGTTCTCGGCAAGGATGATCCGCTCGCCTTCCTCCTCGACATAAGCCCCGGCATACGCCGCGCCGCCCGACAGCGGCAGGGCCTCCTCCGAAAGCGCGACGACATAATCCACACCGTCAAGCGAGAAAGACAGCGTATTGTCCTTCACGGTCGGCGTCACGTCCGTGCCTTCGATGCAGAGCTTTTCGGCGCTCCACTCCACGCCGTGGAGGACATCGTTTTCCCCATCCGTTATATTGAACACACCGATGCCGTCGGCATACAGACACAGCTTGGCATTGAGACCGGTATACACGCCGGCCTGCACCGCCGGTTCTCCGTCCGCCAAGGCGGGCAGAGCCGTCAACAGCAGCAGCGCCGTTAAAAGAAGGGATAGAATTCGTTTCATGGGTTTTACGACCTTTCTGTCCGATTGGCACTTCTGTGCTGCAGGACATCTTTATTATATCGGACAATTTCCTGCCGCGCAACTGTAAAAAGCAGGAAAATGCAGGATTATTTACGAACAGCAAAAGGAACGTGCCGACCGGCGCGTTCCTGCGGACGAAAACAGTACGTTCGTTTGCACGCAGTACGGCAGCGCAAGCCGAAACTGCCCGCAAAGCACCGTCAGGCCAGATAATGAATCCTTTTGGGATCGAAACGATCCTCCTGCGTCCGCGATTCGGCCGGATACCCGAGCGGCACAAGCGCAAACGGCCGCAGCGTCGGCGGTATGCCGAGCACCTGCGCGACGCGATCCATGCGTTCCTCCTCCGGCGCGATGCCGAGCCACACGCCGCCGAGTCCCTCCGCTGTGATCGCCAGCAGCAGGTTTTCGGTCGCAATCGCCATGTCGATCTGCGCATACTGCGGCACCCAAAGCCCCTCCGTGCGATAGCACGGCACGATCACGACCGGCGCGTTTTTGGCGCAGCCCGCATAGCGATGCACCTTGGACAGGGCTTCGATCATTTCGCGGTCGGTCACCACGAAAAACTCCCACGGCTGCTGATCGCCGGCCGACGGCGCCGCCATCGCCGCGCGCAAAAGGTGTTCGAGCTTTTCCGGCTCCACCGGCTTGTCCGTGTACTTGCGAATACTGACGCGTTCAAAAATCTCTTTCATGCTTCCTCCTTGCTGTGATGAATGAGCCACGCAAAGCCCTTGGCCGTGCGCAGCAGCGGGTCGGCAAAATGATTGCCGGGGTTCCATTCCAAAATACTGTCCGTTCCCGCCGTGTCGATTGCCGCGGCAAACTGCCGGATGCGGTCGCCCACCGTCGCCATCAGACGGTTTTTCACCTTCTCCTCCCGGTCGCCGAGGCTCAGATAAATATGCTTTGCGTTCGGCCTGCGGGCGCCGTAGGTTTCATAAAAGTCCGGGTACCACACCGAGGGCGACACCGCGGCGACACCGGCAAAGGCGTCGCTTTCATACGCCGTCCACAGCGCGAACAGCCCCGCGAGCGAATACCCGCCGAGCAGCAGCGTCCGTCCCCGAAACTGCGGCAGCACCTCGGCTTCGAGCATGGCAAGCGTCGCCTTCGCTTCACCGCCGAACGGGACCTTGCCGAACACCGGCGGCGCGGGCCACGGCGAAAGCTCCCGGTCCCAATCGGTCACGGTCACGACCGCGTGGCAAAACGGCACGTCGGTCATCGAACGAATAAGGCTGCTTTCCTTGCCCATGTCAAAGCCGTCGCGCGCGTCGGCCATTTCGAGCAGCACGATCTTGGCGTCCGGCTCGCCGTACAGCATAAGCGGTCTGTCCATCGCGTTCCCCTCCTTATCGGCTCTATTGTAGCACATCTTTCCCCCTGCCGCCAGCCGTTTTTATACAGCACGGTTGCGTTTTCGGATAGCGCATAGTATACTGTACGGAGAACCCAAAGGAGGCCGACGGTATGGGCATTATCCGCGCAACGCTCGATGCGGCGCACAGCGTTTTGCAGGAGCAATGGAAGGAAGCGTTTTTCTGCGACGCGCTCGACGAAAACGTGCTGATGGCGCGCGGCCGCAAGCGCATCAGCCAGAGCAGCGCCAACAGCCGTGCGGACGACCGCGTGATCACGAACGGCTCGCTGCTGTCCGTGGCGGACGGGCAGGCCGCGGTCGTCGTTTCGATGGGCAAGGTCATTGACGTTTGCACCGAGCCGGGGCCGCATATCTTTGTGGACGAAAACCACCCCGGCGGCGTGAAGGGGTATTTCCGCGACGTATGGAGCCGCATCGGCTTCGGCGGCGGCGACGTGCAGCCGATCACCCATGCGGTCTACTATATCAACACGAAGGAGTCCGTCGGCAACCGCTTTATCACGCCCGCGCCGGTGCCCGTGGCGCTCGGCGATCCGGCGCTTCAGCTTTCGCTTGACGCAAGCGTGCTGTGCGAGGGCGTGTATTCCTATCGCGTGGCCGACCCCGCCGTGTTCTATCGCACGGTGACGCACCTTGCCGGTATCTACACGCGCGACCGGCTGCATAAGCAGCTCGAAGCCGAGCTGCTGGCCGCGCTGCAAGCGGCGCTGACGGCACTCGTCAAGGAAGGCGCGCGGCCGAGCAACCTGCCCTCACTGACGCCGCAGCTGTCCGAACGGCTGCAGGCCGAAGGCGACGCCCGGTTTCTCCCGCGATTCGGGCTTGCGCTTGTTTCGGTCGGCATCTCGTCGCTGTACGTGCTCGACGCAAAGCGGATCGCCGAGCTGCAGGCGCACGCCGTATTGAAGGATCCTGCCATGGCAATGGCGCATTTGGCGGGCGCGACCGCCGCAGCGATGCAGAGCGCCGCACAAAACGGCGACAGCTGATTTTCCCCCATAAAAACAGACTGCCGGAGAAAGCGATTCTCCGGCAGTATTTTTATTGCTGTTTTCTATTTTTGTTTACCCTTTCGAAATAGAAACTTCCTTGCGGCCGAAAGGATGATCCTATACGGCGGCGGGAGCAGCGCCTTATCGGCCTCGACGAGCTTATCGCGGATCGGGAGGCTTTGCGGACAATGCTTTTCGCACTTGCCGCACTTAATGCACGCGGTTGCATAGGCCGAGCCCTCGCGCAGCGCGACGGCCTGTGCGTATTGCTTTCGCCCGTCGAATTTGGATTCGGCGTACATCATATTGTACGCGGCAAAGATGCCCGGGATGTCGATCCCCTTGGGGCACGGCATGCAGTAGCGGCAGCCCGTGCAGCCGACCTTTTCCTTGGTGCGAATCTCCGCGATCACGTCCCGCACCAGCGCGCGATCCGCGTCGGTCATGCAGCCGGGCCGCGCCGCGTCCGCAATGCGGCAGTTCTCGCGCACCATGTCGAGCGAATTCATGCCCGACAGCACGCACGTCACGCCGCTTTGGTCGTACAGCCACCGAAGGCCCAGCTCCGCGGGCGAATAGCCCGTGCCGGACGCTGCGATCTTCTTTTTCGCGCTCTCCGGCAGCAGGTTCACGAGCTTGCCGCCGCGCAGCGGCTCCATGATGACGACCGGGATGCCGAGCGCCTCGGCGCGCTCCAAGCCCTTGCGCCCCGCCTGCGCGTGCTCGTCCAAATAGTTATACTGGATCTGGCAGAAATCCCACGGATAGGCTTCCAGGATTTTAACGAACATTTCCGTATCGCCGTGGTAGGAAAAGCCGATGTTGCGGATCTGCCCCGCCGCCTTCTTCTGCGCGATCCAGTCCTCGATGCCGAGCTTTTGCAGCTTTTCCCATTGCACATAATCCGTGAGGTGATGCATGAGGTAGTAATCGACATATGTGGTTTTCAGGCGCGACAGCTCTTCATTGAAAAACCGGTCGAGCGCGGCGGCGCTGCCGATCATGTACTGCGGGAGCTTCGTCGCAATGTTGACCTTTTCCCGGATGCCGTTGCGCTCCAAAATCGTGCCGAGCGCAACCTCGCTGCCGGGGTAGATGTAGGCCGTGTCAAAATAATTGACGCCGAGCCGGTACGCCTCCAAAAGCTCCTGTTCGGCCTTGTCGAGGTCGATCCGGCCGCCCTTTTGCGTGAAGCGCATACAGCCGTAGCCGAGCGCCGAGATCGGCTCGCCGTGCTTATCCTTGCGGTATTGCATAGTGATTTCCTTTCCGTGGAGATAGTTTATTTCCGATACGCCGAAAGCCGCATCCGGTACGCCTTGTTCTGCGCCGGATCGAACGGCCAAAGCAGCGTCGTTTCCGCTTCCGGCCTGCCGAACCGCCGTATATCCGTCATGCCCTGCGCCGCGCCGTCGATGCCGCCCGCCACGCCTACCCGCTCGGTTTCCAAGCCGACAAGCACCGTTTGCTTGGCCCATGCAAACAGCGCGTCGTTCACGCGCCCGACAGCGGCGGGCAGATACCCACGAAGCTGCGTCAGCACCCTGTCCGTATCGAGCGGCACATAGCGGGCGATCACCCCCGCGATCCGCGCAAACGGCACAAGCAGCTGCGAATGTACGCCGATGCAGACCGCGCTGTCGCATAGCTCTGTTTGCGCCGTCAGCGGCGACGGCATGCGCTCTTGCATGGCGGCGTCCATGCCCGACAGAAAACGCGCCGTTACGTCGATTCTTTCGCCGCGCGCGTGCGCCCTTGCCGCGTTCACCATATCGTCCGCAAACGCGCGATAGGCTTCGTCTGAAACGCCCAAAAGATCGGCGCACAGCACCGTCACGCTTTCGGGTGCGATCCCCTGCTTTTGTAGGCCCGCTTGCATCGCGGCCTCGTCGCGGTCGAGCAGCGTTATTCGTGCATGCCCCATCAAACGCCGCAAATCGAAATCGTTGCACGCGCCTGCGCCGACAAGCAGCAGCCGCCCGCCGGGCGCGGTATTGGTCAGAATAAAATCCGTCACGGCCTGCCGATACGCCGCCCACGCCTCATAGGCATTCGGGATTGCGGTCAGGCGGGCAAGCTCGTCATAAAGGCTGCTCATGCGTAGCTGTGAATGCCGGGCAGGAACGTGTTCACGCCGATGTAGGTAAACATGACGCAGACGAAGCCCGCGACCGCAAAGATCGCGGCGGCCTTGCCGTGCCACCCGCGGCGGATGCGCAGATGCAGGTACGTTGCGTAGACGATCCACGTGACGAGCGACCACGTTTCCTTCGGGTCCCACGACCAATAGCTGCCCCACGCGCGCTCCGCCCAGATCGCGCCGGTGACGATGGTGAACGTCAAAAACAGCAGGCCGAGCGCGACGCTGCGGTAGCTGATGAGGTCCAGCTTTTCCTTATCGGGGATATGCCGATCCAAAAAGCCCTTGGCCTTCATCTTGTCGCGCAGCAGAAAGATGATCGACAGCACGAACGACACGCCGAACGCGCCGTAGGCAATGATTGCGGTGGAGACATGGAAGCCGAGCCAGTTGCTCCGAAGCGCCGACATCAGTTCATGCACCTCCTTCGACTGCATCGCGGCATAGCCGATGATGAGGAAGATCACCGGCGCGGCGAACGCGCCGAGCACCGGGAACTTGAACTTGATCACAAAGATCAGACTGACAAGGCACAATCCCCACGCGAACGAGGTTGCAAACTCATACTGGTTCGTGAGCGGCAGCCGCCCCGCGCCGATCCCGCGGCAGACGAGCGCCGCCGTGTGCAGCACAAGGCCCAATATCTGCAGGCCGACGGCAATCTTCGCCACCGGGTCCTTTTTGATGGCGATAAAGACAAAGTACAGGATCATTGCCGCAAAGTAAAGCAGCATGACGATCGTGAACAGTACATTTTCCACGGCTAACATCGTTTATTCCTCCGTCTCCTTCGATTCTGTCGCGCCGGGCGCGGCCTTCTTGAACCGTTCCCGATACAGCGCGCCGCCCTTTTTGCTCTGCCCGCACATCGTCCATGTGCCGTCCGCGTCCTGCACCGCCCATACCTTTTCGGGCAGCAGGTAGAACGCGAGCACAAGGCCGAGCGTCGTCACGATCCCGCCGGCAAGCGCAAGCTCCGTAAATCGGTCGCGCTTGATTTGCAGCAGCGTATAGCTTTGCGGCTCGGTGAACGTGACCTCGTATTCATCGATTGTCAGCGGCTCATCCCCCATCAGCACATTCATGCCGACGAACCGATCCGTCTGCGTCACGGGATCGAGATAGTAGACCGCATACAGGTACGCGGGGTTGTTGAGGCTGCCGGACTGTGTCTGCGGCCCGACGCCCGGAACAAGCACATAATCGGGGTAAAACGCCATAAAGATCACGCGCAGACCGGGCATATCGGTGATCGGCAGCGCGTCGCCCGCGCAGACGACCTCGCTTTGCAGCGGCACGCCGTCCTTTTTCACGTTGATCCTTGCCGCCCAGCCGGTCGAGTTCTGATAGAACGTCATGCCGAACAGCTTCGCGGGGTTGTTGACCGAAATCGTCGCGCTCTGCTCGTCCGGCTGCGTCGTGCTGCCCTGCGGCGCGCGGAACACCGTGATGTCCGCAATATACTGCGCCACGGTATCGTCCTCGCGCAGCTCCACGCGAAAATCGTCAATCGTCACATATAAGCCGGTGTCTCCGATGGCGCGGGTCTGCCCCGCCACGCCGTAGGCCACGTATTCGGTCTTGGTGAACTGGCCCAAAGAAAAGCCCAGAATCAGCAGCAGGATCCCAAGGTGACACACCCATGCGCCCCAAAGCCCGATCCGGTTTTTCGACGAAAAGCGCATCGCTTTTCCGTCCCGTTCGGTCTGGATCGCCTTTGGCATGTGCAGCGCGGCAAAGACGGCGTCCGGATCGGTCACGCCCTCGACCTTGACCGTCGCCGCGGCGTCGTTCGCCTTTGCCGGGTCGGCCTCGGCCTTGGTGCGCTCGATCAGCTGCGGCAGACGGATCACGTTGCAAAGCAGAAGGTTCAGCACCAAAAACGCGTTGATTGCAATAAACCACCAGCTGTGGAACGCATCGTCAAGGCTGAGCGCCACGATCAGCGCCGCCGTGCGCTCGGAATAGCGCGCCGCGTACCATTCATAGCTTTGCCCCTGCGTGACGAAGCTGCCCGCCGCGCAGGCGAGCGCGAGCACCACGAGCAGAATGATCGCAAACCGCATCGAGGACAGGAATTTCCAAATTTTGCGTACTGTATCCATCATGAAATCTTCTCCGGCAGAAGAATCTGCCTGAATCTGCGCCATGAGCGCAAATCAAATATTTCAAAAAGCGCGGCGGAAAGCTGTATCTCCGCCGCGCCCTTCCGTTGGGGATTGTTACCGGCCGAGCAAAGCCATGCCCTCGGCGATCCGCGCCTCTGCGGTATCGAGGCAGTAGAACGCCAGCTCGGAGTTGTGCGCGCCCTCGGCATTCTCGACATAGCAGAAGTCGAAATACCATTGCGCCGTGCGGTAGACCTCGCGCACCGCGTCGAGCTCTTCCTCTCTCATTGTGCCGGCGGCGACCGTTTCCGCAAGCGCGGTCTTAAAGTCGCTCAGCTTGTTGCCGACCTCGGTTTCCCGCGCGGTCACGCGATCCTGCAGACGGTGCACCATCGTCACCATATCGGTGTCCTCATGGCATTGCGCGCAGGTGGACAGCAGCGTGGGATTCTCCAGCGGGCTGACAAGCTCATGGCTGTGGTATACCGTGCCGTCCTCGGCCTGCTCCATCGGCATGTGGCAGTCCGCACAGTTCAGCAGCGCGGCATGTTTGCCGGCAAGGTACGTTTCCATCTCCGGGTGCTGCGCCTTCAGCATCTTTGTCCCGGTGCTCGGCTGTACCCAGTCATAGAAGCCGACCGAGCCGTCCGGCATGACCATGCTGTTGTAATACGCCAAGATCGCATCCGGCGACATCGAAGCCACGTCGCTGTACGGCATCATCGTTTCGCTGTCGGTCGGGGTGAAGTAGTATTCGATGTGGCATTGGCCGCAGGAGAGCGTCGCGGGGTCGATGGTGCCGACCGCGCTGCCGAGTGCCTTTGTGACATACGAATGTGTGATCGTGATCTGCCCTGCGTTGCCCGCATCGTTGCCGTGGCAGGTGTAGCAGGAGACGTTCTCCTCCATCATCGCCATGACCTCGTCAAACGGCATCGAGTAGACCGACACGCCGAGGTCGTTGGCGAGCTTGGCAAAGTTCGGCGTCTTGCAGGTTAAGCAGTTCGCCTTGGCGTGCGGACGCTCGGTCTTGGCAACGTCGGCAAGCGTGTATTCATGGCCGCGCGCAGAGCCGTAGTCCTTCGCAAAGCCGTAGCCCTCATAGATGTTCACAAGGTACGGATCCTGCTCGAGATAGCTCACGACATAGCTGTTCTTGCTGTTCGCGCCCATCGTAGCGACGATGTAGGGATAGGTTGCCGCCCAGTCGGACGCGTTCACCGTGCCGTCCTTGCTTGTGGCGGCGGGCGCGGCGACGTTTTGATATTGAATGTCGCTCCGGGTCAGCGGGCCGATCGAGTCGCGGTTGACGAGGTGATACATCACATCCTCGTTCGTCGCAATGCCGCCGAGCAGCAGCAGGACCGTCAGAACGATAACCGCGCCGATGATCAGCTTCAGCGCCTGATTTCTCCATTCCATAGCGAACCCTCCTTATGCCGCGGGCGTGTCGCTCTTTGCAAGCGGCGGGGTGATGACCTTTGCGGGACACTTTGCGACGCACTTGCCGCATTGCGTGCAGGTGTCGTAATTGACATGCGCAAGGTTATTGGTGACGGTGATCGAGCCGGTCTCGCACTGCTTGGTGCAGAGCATGCAGCCGATGCAGCCTGCCGAGCAGACCTTCTTGACCTGCGGCCCCTTGTCCTTATTCGAGCATTGCACCGAAACGTGCTTGCTTTCGGGCACCAGCTCGATGAGTCCCTTCGGGCATGCCTTGACGCACAGCCCGCAGCCGACGCACTTGTTCCGGTTCACGACCGCCACGCCGTCCACGACATGGATCGCGTTTTGCGGGCAGACGCTGACGCAGGAGCCGAGGCCGAGACAGCCATAGTCGCAGTCGGCCAGATTCAGGCCGGACAGCACCGCCGCGCGGCAGTCTCTGATGCCGACATAGTTGCCCTGGTTCTTGGTGACCTCGCAGGAGCCCTTGCAGCGAACGAACGCGACCTTGCGTTCGACCGCCTCCGCGTCCTCGCCCATGATGCCGCCGATCTTTTCGGCGACCGGCGTTCCGCCGACCGGGCAGACATTGACCGGGGCGTCCCCCGCGACGACGGCAGCCGCCGCCGCGTCGCAGCCCGCAAATCCGCAGGCGCCGCAGTTGTTGCCGGGCAGGGCTTCACGCACCGCCGCTTCCCGCGGGTCCACCTCAACGTGGAATTTCTTGCCCGTGAACACAAGCCCCGCGCCGACGATAATGCCGATCAGGGTGATCACAAGCGTCGTAATCAGAATGATTTCCATGCTTTCCCTCCCCCTCAGAACGACAGGCCGGAGAAGCCCATGAACGCAATCGACATCAGCGCGGCCGAGATCAGCACGATCGGGGCGCCCCGCAGCGGCGCGGGCAGGTCCTCCTCGCGGATGCGCGAGCGGATCGAAGCGAGCAGCACGATCGCAATCGTATAGCCGACCGCCGTGCCGAAGCCGGAAAGCACGCACTCGATGAAGTTGTACCCGTCCTGCACGTTCGTCAGCGCGACGCCGAGCACCGCGCAGTTCGTCGTGATCAGCGGCAGGTAGATGCCGAGTGCCTTATACATGGCGGGCGAGGTCTTTTTGAGGAACATTTCAACGATCTGCACCAGCGCCGCAATGACGAGGATGAACACGATCGTTTTCATAAAGTCCAGTCCGAACGGCGCCAGAATATAGTCATACAGCAGACTGGCGACCGCCGACGCAATCGTCATGACGAAGATGACCGCAACGCCCAGCGACGCCGACGCCTTCATTTGCTTCGATACGCCGAGGAACGAGCAGATGCCGAGGAACTGGTTCAGAACCACGTTGTTGATCAGCGCGCCGCTGATCATGATTAAGATGAGGTTTTTCATTGGGCAGCCTCCTCTTTCGCGGGCGCTTCGTCTTTTTTGTCCTCACACGGCATCGCGCACTTACTGCAGCAGCCATCGCAGCCGTCGCTTTCGACAAGCGCTCTCTGCCGCGTCTTGATGCCGATGGCGTTCATGATGATGATGAACAGCGCAATGATGAGGAACGCTCCCGGCGGCTGAATGAAAATGCCGATGGGCTCGATAAAGTCCGGCAGCACCTGAATGCCGAATGCCGTGCCGTTGCCGAGCACCTCACGGAACAGACCCGCCAGCGTCAGCGCCACGGTAAAGCCGAGGCCCATGCCCAATCCGTCCGCCATGGCAAGGCCGGGCGTGTTCTTGTTTGCATACGCCTCCGCGCGGCCGAGGATGATGCAGTTCACGACGATCAGCGGGATGTAGATGCCGAGCGCCTCATACAGCGACGGCAGATACGCCTCGATCAAAAGCTCCGTCACGGTAACGAGCGACGCCACGATCACGATATAGGAGGGCAAACGCACCTCGTCCGGAATGACCTTGCGCAGTACGGAGATCACAAGGTTCGACAGGATCAGCACCGCCGTCGTCGAAAGGCCCATGCCGATGCCGTTCATGGCGCGGGTGGAAACCGCGAGCGTCGGACACATGCCGAGCATCAGGATCAGCGTCGGGTTTTCCTTGATGAGGCCGTTATACAGCCGTTCCAGATACGGATTCATCTGTTTCTTCATATTATTTTCCTCCCCCCGTCACGGAATGGAAGAAGTCGAGCCCCGCGTTGACCGCATTGACGACCGCGCCGGACGTGGTCGAAGCGCCGGAGATCGCGTCAATCGTGTTGTCGCCGGACGCGCCGCCCTTGTTGTGGACGAACTGCGTCACGCTGCGGTTTTCGAACTGGCCCATAAATGCGGGATCCCCCGCGCGCGAGCCCATGCCCGCCGTTTCGTTCAGCTCGGTAAACGAAATGCCCTTCACCGTGCCGTCCGGCAGGATGCCGATGGACAGCGTGATATCGCCCTCAAAGCCGTCCGCGCTCGTCGCGCTGACGACATAGCCGGCAACCGCGCCGCTTGCGTCATAGCCCACGGCAAAGTCGTTGATCCGGGAACGGCCGAACTTCGTACCGTATACGCCGCCCGCCAGCTCCTCGAGCTTGGCATTGGCCGCCGCGTCGGTGTCGAAGGTCGCTGCCTCCGGCAGCACGACCGCATAGGAGGCGCGCTTGGCGACTTCCTTCTGCGCGTCGATGGTGTCCTTGGTCATCGTATAGACGCCGGACAGCGCAAGCCCCGCAAGCAGCGTGATCACGGTCAGAGCAATGACCGGCTTCGGGATGCGCTCGGAAAGCGTCTTGGGCTTGCCGCCCGCCGCCTTTTCCAGCATGGCCTTGCGGTAGGCGTAAGGCTTCGGAACGATATAGGTGTCGATCAGCGGGGTCAGCAGGTTCGCAATGATGATCGAATAGCTGAACGAGTCCGCCGCGTCGCCGAAGATACGGAACATCGCGCCCATCACGCCGATCAGACAGCCGTAGATCAGCTGACCGAGGCGGGATACCGGCGAGGTCGTATAGTCGGTCGCCATAAAGAACGCGCCCATCACGACGCCGCCGCCGCAAAGATGCGCAGCGATGAACCTCGGATCGAAGCCCTGTCCGCCGAACAGCCCCATGAACAGCGCGAAGCCGCCGAGCACCGAGAAGCAGATTTCACCGTGGATGATATCCAGTCCCCACAGCACAAGGCCGCCGATCAGCATGGCGATCACGGAGCCGCCGATCACGCCGTTCGCGGTGCCGAGGAACATCGAGGTCACGTTGACCGCGCGCCCCGCCATCAGCTCCGCAATCGGCGTCGCGCTCGAAACGCCGTCCACCGCCGGGAACTGCGTCATCACGCGCCCGAACGAGATCAGCAGGAAGCAGCGCGCCGCAAGCGCCGGGTTCACAAAGTTCTTGCCAAGGCCGCCGAAGCACATCTTCACGACAAGGATCGCAAAGATCGAGCCGATGATCGGGATATACAGCGGCACGGAGGGCGACAACGACAGCGCCAGCATCATGCCGGTCACGGCGGCGCTGCCGTCTCCGACGGAGACCGGCTTTTTGGCGAGCAGACAGTAGATCCACTCGGTGCCCACCGCGGCGACCATCGAGGCAAGGATCACAAACAGCGCATGCCATCCGTTCACGATCACGCCGATCACGGCGGTCGGCAGCAGGGACAGCAGCACGATATGCATGATGTAGGAGGTCGTCCAACGGTCGCGCACATGCGGGCCGGACGAAAGATTCAATGTCGGATTCATTTCTTCCCTCCCGCTGCTGCCGCGCGCTTCTGCGCCATAATCATTGCTTTGGTCTGCTTAAAGGTCTGCGTCAGCGGCCGCTTGGCCGGGCAGATATAGGTGCAGGAGCCGCAGGCCACGCAATCGAGGCCGTACAGCTTCTTTTCGTAGCGTTCAAAGTCGCCCGCCGCGACCGCGTCCGCCATCATCTGCGGCATCAGTCCGGTCGGGCAAACGGTCGTACAGCGACCGCAATGCAGGCAGGCCGTCATCTGCGCTTCGGCCTTTTCCACATCGTCCTCCGCCAGCACCGTGATCGCGTTGGTCGTCTTGGTGATCGGCACCTCCAGCGAGCCCACCGCAATGCCCATCATCGGGCCGCCGGAAAGCACCTTCTTCGCCGTCACGCCGTCCTTGATCCCGCCCGCGTATTCGACCAGCTCCGCAAAGCTCGTGCCGTCGCGCACGACCAGGTTGCAGGGCCGGTTCACGGCCTCGCCGGTCACGGTCAGCACATGCCGGAACAGCGGCTCGTTATACAGCACGGCGCGCCCGATAGCGTAGATCGTGCCGACGTTATCGACGATGCAGCCCACGTCCGCGGGCAGCTTGGTGATCGGATAATCGACGCCCGCAATGACCTTGATGAGACTGCGCTCGCCGCCCTGCGGGTACTTGGTGCGAAGGCCGAGCACGCTCACGCGGTCGTGCCCCTCGACGGCCTTCTGCATCGCGGCGATAGCTTCGGGCTTGTTGTGCTCGATCGCGATCACGCCCTCCGCGTTCGGGAAGAGGCGCAGGATGATTTCGAGCCCCTCGACGATCTCCTTGGCGCTGCGGCGCATCAGCTGATCGTTGCAGGTGATGTACGGCTCACATTCCGCGCCGTTCGCAATGACGTAGCGGATGCCGAGCGGGTTTTTGGGCGCCAGCTTCACATGCGTCGGGAAGCCCGCGCCGCCGAGGCCGATGATGCCCGCATTCTGCACGCGGCGGATGATCTCGTCATTCGGGATCTCGTCGATGTTTTGCCGTGTGCCGAACCCCTCGGCTGCGGTGTAGAGCCCGTCGTTTTCGACGACGACACATTCCTGCATCGCACCGGAGATCGTGCGGCGCTTCTCCACAGCCTTGACCTTGCCCGATACCGAGCAGATCACATGTGCCGACACAAAGCCGTCGGCCTCGCCGATGCGCTGCCCGACCAGCACCGGATCGTTCTTTTTCACGATCGGCTTGGCGGGCTTGCCGATATGCTGCGCCATCGGAAAGACCATTTCGCCCTTTGCGTCGAATACGTGCAGCGGCTCCTCCCGACTCAGCTCCTTCTGCTCCTTCGGATGAACGCCGCCGCGAAACGTAATTTTCAACTGGATTCCCCCCTTTACTCCGTACCGGATTCGCGTCCGGCAAGGTTTGTACGCCCCAAAAAGGCGCACTTCCCCTATGTATACGTATATACAATAGCAGAAAACGCAGAAAATGTAAACTGCAAATAAAATATATTGCATGGACTTTTCGGAGATTGTGCAAAAGGACGTACCGAAAAGCGAAACCGGCGGCCCTTTGCGCAAAAAGATATTTACGCGCAAAATGCTTGCTTTTCGGTCAAAAAGCGGGTATCATTATTCTGTATGAGTATGAACGAACAAATTGCGGGCGCGCTCGGGCAAAATCCGGCGCAGGACCCGCGGATGCTGCCCGCGCTGACGCTTGCGTATCTCGGGGACACAATCTATGATCTGTATGCGCGCACCTACCTTGCGTTCGGCACCGCCGGGCCCGTCCACGCGCTGCATGTCGAAAGCACAAAGCTCGTTTGCGCCAAGGGTCAGGCGGAAGCGTTCTTTCGTGTGGAACCGCTGCTGGACGAGGACGAAAAAGCCGCGTTCCGCCGCGGCCGCAACGCGCACTCCGCCACCGTCCCGAAGAACGCCAACGTGCAGGACTATCGCGTCGCCACCGGCTTTGAAGCCCTGCTCGGCTACCTCTACTGCCTCGGCCGCGACGACCGCATCGCCGTGCTGATGCAGACCGCGCTGCAAGGCGAAGCTTCGCAATGAAATCCCGGTTCTCCGCAAGGAGAATCTTCCAAAGCTGCATCGAGGATGCAATATCACTTGCCGAAGGCAAACAGCACTCGGCGAAGCCGAATCTCACTGCGCAGCAATCTCATTGGCTCCGCCATCCATCCCACTATTTCATAAGGAGAAACCATCATGCCGAATTACGATTCCAATACCAATCGCCCCCGCCGCACCTCCGTCTACCGCGCGGACGACGAGCACAAGTCCTTCGACCGCAGCAAGCAGGGCGGCGACAAGCCCTACCGCAGCGACTATAAAAAGCCCTATACCCGCGACAACGGCGAGGGCGGCTACCGCAAGCCCTACAACCGCGACGGCGAGGGATACAAAAAACCCTACGACCGCGACA
>CAMHJE010000024.1:0-21265 GCA_946185305.1 uncultured Clostridia bacterium
ATGCACAGCAGCGCGACCGCGAACAGCACCGCGCCGACGACCCGGTTTTCACAGGCAAGGAACACCGCGCAGCCGAGCGTGATGCACACGCCCGCCGCGACGCCGGAACAAACCTTTTTCAGCATACCGTAATCTTCTCCGCGCTTTCGACGATCTCGCCGATCACATACGCGTCCTCGCCGTTCTCCTGCAGAATGCCGATGGCCTTGGGCACATCCTCCTTGGCGACGACGATGCTCATGCCGACGCCCATGTTGAACGTATTGAACATATCGCGCTCGTCGATATTGCCGCGCTGTTGAATCAGCTTGAAGATCGGCAGCACGCGCACGTCGCTCTTGCGGATCACCGCGCCGAGCCCGTCGGGAATGCAGCGCGGAATGTTTTCATAGAAGCCGCCGCCCGTGATGTGCGAAATGCCCTTCACGCGGACTTCCTTCAAAAGCGCCAGAACGGGCTTGACGTAAATCTTTGTCGGCGTCAGCAGCGTTTCGCCAAGGCTTCGGTTTTCAAGCGCGGGCACCGGAGCATGCAGATCGGCGTTTTCCACATCGAACACCTTGCGCACAAGCGAGAAGCCGTTGGAATGGACGCCGCTCGACGGCAGCGCGATCACCACATCGCCGGGGCGCATCGTTTTGTTGTCGATGATCTTTGCCTTATCGACGATGCCGGTCGCATAGCCCGCCAGGTCGTATTCGTCCACGGGATAGAAGCCGGGCATTTCGGCGGTTTCGCCGCCGATCAGCGCCGCGCCGGACTGCACGCAGCCGTCGCAAACGCCCTTGACGATATCCGCGATCCGTTCGGGAACGTTCTTGCCGCAGGCGATATAGTCAAGGAAGAACAGCGGCTTTGCTCCGCAGCAGATGATATCGTTGACGCACATGGCAACGCAGTCGATGCCGACCGTGTCGTGCTTGTCCATTAAGAATGCGAGCTTCAGCTTGGTGCCGACGCCGTCGGTGCCGGAAACGAGCACGGGCTTTTCCATGCCTGCCGTGTCCAGTTCAAACAGGCCGCCGAAGCCCCCGATATCGGAGCAGACGCCCTCGGTGGCGGTGCGGGCAATATGCGTTTTCATCAGCTCGACGGCCTTATAGCCCGCCGTGATATCGACGCCCGCCGCGGCGTAGGCATCGGATTTGGATTGCATGTTCATCGGGAATTACTCCTTTCCGTTCCAGCAGTAGGTGCAAAGCTCGCAGGCCGGCAGCCCGATTGCCTTGATAACGTTTTCGAGGGATTGAAAGTCGAGCGACGCAAAGCCGAGCTTTTCGGAGATCGCCTTACGGAGCTGTTTTCCGCGCTCGGTCGAACCGTCGCTGTATTCCTCCAAATGCGCAAAGCCCTCTTCGCCCTCCAGCTCCAGAATCACGCGTCTTGCGATCAGCTCCATATCGGAGGTCGCGCGCGAGAAGTTGAGATACTTGCAGCCGAACAGGATCGGCGGGCAGGCCGAGCGCATGTGAACGGCATGCGCGCCGTTCTCATACAGAAAATCGACGGTCTCCTTCAGCTGCGTGCCGCGCACGATGGAATCGTCCACGAACAGCAGATCCTTGCCCTTGATCAGCTCATGCACCGGAATCTGCTTCATCTTGGCGACGCGGTTGCGGTCGCGCTGATTCGGCGGCATAAAGCTGCGCGCCCACGTCGGCGTATACTTGATGAACGCGCGGGCAAAGTGCTTGCCGCTCTCGTTCGCATAGCCGATCGCGTGGGGCGTGCCGGAATCCGGAACGCCGCCGACGTAGTCGATCGGGTCGGCAAAGCCGTTCTCTTTATCCTGCTTGGCGAGCAAGGCGCCGTTGCGATAGCGCATAGCCTCGACGTTGACGCCCTCGTAGGTCGAGGTCGGATAGCCGTAGTAGCTCCACAGGAACGAGCAGATCCGCTTTTGATCGAGCGCCGACGAAAGCACGGTGACGCCGTCCGGCCTGACCTCGACGATCTCGCCGGGGCCGAGCTCGCGTTCGTCCTCATAGCCCAGCTTCTGGTACGCGAACGATTCGAACGATACCGCATACCCGTCCTCGCCCTTGCCGATCAGCACGGGCAGACGGCCGAGCCGGTCGCGCGCGGCAATCAAGGCGCCGTCGTCCTTCAAAATCAGCACGGATGCGGTGCCGTCGATCACCGACTGCGCATAGCGGATACCCTCGGCAAAGCTGTCCTTTTGAGAGATCAGCGCCGAAACGAGCTGTGTGCTGTTAACTCTGCCGCCGGTCATGGCGTCGAAATACCCGCCCTCCATGGACAGACATTCCTCAATCAGCGCCTCGGCATTGTTGATCACGCCGATGGTACTGATCGCATACTTGCCGAGCCGTGAGCGCACAAGAAGCGGCTGCGGGTCGGTATCGCTGATGCAGCCGATGGCGCTTGTGCCGCGCATTTCGGAAAAGATATGCTCAAAGCGCGTCCGAAACGGCGCGTTCTCGATGTTGTGTATTTTGCGCTGCAGGCCGAGCGCGGGATCATACGCCGCAAGGCCGCCGCGCCGTGTGCCGAGGTGGGAATGGTAATCCGTTCCGAAAAACACCTCGACAAGGCACTCGCGCTTGGATGTGATGCCGAAAAAGCCGCCCATACCGCCGTCTTACGCCTTGGCAAAGAACAGCTTGGAGAGCGTCATCGGGTCGATGTATTCGCCGTCCTTATAGACGCGCATATTGCCGGACGCGATCTCGTCGATCAGCATAACCTTGCCGTCCGCATCGTAACCGAACTCAAACTTGATGTCGTAGAGCACAAGGCCCTTTTCGAGCATATCGTCCGCAACGATCTTGGTGATGCGCTGCGTCATTTCCTTGATCGCGTCATACTGCTCGCCGCTCATCACGCCGAGGTCGATGAGGCCGTCCTTGGTCACGAGCGGATCGCCCTTTTCGTCGTTTTTGAACGTGGTCTCAACATACGCGGGCAGATCCTGACCGAGCGTGCAGTAGTCGCTGTAACGGCGATAGAAGCTGCCGACAGCCTTGTAACGGCAAATGACCTCGAGACCCTTGCCGAACACCTTCGCGGGGAGAACCTCCATCGTGGTATCGTTGAGGTTCGCGGACACGTAATGCGTGCGGATGCCTGCCGCATTGATCTTTTCAAAATAGTAAATCGACATGCGCAGGTTCACATCGCCGACGCCCTCGATGGTCAGGCCGACGCTGTTTTCGCCGGGGTCGAACACGCCGTCCTTGCCGGTGCAGTCGTCTTTGAACTTCAGAAGATAGTTGCCGTTGTCGAGCGCGTAAACGTTCTTGGTCTTGCCGGTGTAAACGAGTTTCTGTTCCATGTTGTTTGACTCCTTATGTCATGAATTGGGTACGAGGGTTACAGCTTTGCGGCGAGCTCGGCGTCCTTGCGGAGAACATTCTCCGCATCGCGGCGGCGCTTTTCGTCCAGCTTTTTTGCAAGCGCATCGTCGCTCACCGCCAAAATTTCGGCGCAAAGTAAAGCGGCATTGGCGCCTCCGTTGATCGCCACCGTGGCTACAGGGATGCCGCTTGGCATCTGCACGGTGGACAGAAGGGCGTCAATGCCGTCAAGTACAGAAGATTTACAGGGTATGCCGATGACCGGCAGGGTCGTGTTGGCCGCAATCGCGCCCGCAAGGTGCGCCGCCATGCCTGCGGCCGCAATGATCGCGCCGAAGCCGTTTTCCCGCGCGTGCAGGGCAAAGTCCCTCGCCTGTTCCGGCGTTCGGTGCGCGGAATAGATATGCACCTCATAAGGGATTTCGAGCGACTGCAGCGTGTCGATTGCCTTTTGGATCACGGGCAGATCGCTGTCGCTGCCCATGACGATCCCGACTTTTTTCATGCTTGTCTACCTCCCCGAAAAAATAAAAGACACACTTTCATAAGCGCGTGGTTCGGCGTTGTGCAAGTGTGCCCAGACGGTCGGCAAAAGTCCAAACTCTCTGCTCCTCTGCGGTGCTCCGCATTCTTCCGTCAGTCGCAAAGAGCGGTACGATATTTCGTACAAGATTTTTATATCATAGGGTGTCGGTATGTGTCAAGAAATGCCCTTGTAAAATGTCGCGGCGGCGCTCTATGCAAGCGTGATCCAAAGCCAAAGCGCATACAGTCCGGCAAGCGCAAGGCAGCATAGACCGGTCAGGACCGCCGTTCGGACATGCCGCTTCTGGGCCGAATGGATCACATACGCCGCGCCGTACAGCAGCGAAGCGCCGCACAGGATCGCCGTGCCGATCATGCGGTTTCCTCCTCGCCCTTCACGATAAGCTCGACCGTAAACGATACCGCCGTAGAGGGATAGCGAGCTTTCCAGTCCCCGCCGCCCCCGTGCGCAAAGCGCAGGATATCGTGCGTGCCGAGCGCCATTGCATCGGCGTTTGCGGCTTGCAGGGCGGCAAGCGTTTCATATAGCTCGGCTTCGATCTGCGCCGTCAAAAACGATGTCAGCTCCGTGCGCGGCGGCAGCTGCATAAGCGGGTATTCCGGCGCGGCGTCCAAATATACGGTCACGGAAATCGAACCGTCCGCTGTCCGTATGCGCGGAGCTTTGCGGCGGCGCAGGCGCACCGAAAGCATCTGTCCGTCCCGTGTCCACGTCAGCCGTCCCACCCGGAAATCGCCCCGCACCATGCCGACAAGCGCCGTATGCCGCCCCGACAGCACGCCGACCATGCGCGTTTCGGAAAACACGGCGCTCCCCGCGAGGCTCACCGGCAAGCCGCTTTGCTGCAAAAGCGCCCCGCCGAGATGCGGATAGGCTTCCCCGCCGATCAGGTCGGTCTGTATCGTCGGCTCGTTCCACCCGACAAGCGGCAGCACAAGGTCGAACGTGCCGGACCCGAACGCTTCGCGCACGGTGCGGCTGCGGGCGTCGATGACCGTGCCCGACAGCGTATCGAGCCGGTCGATATTGGCGATCGTTTTGGAAAACGCCGGATCGGCCTCGCTGACAAGCCCGCCCAGCAGCTTGGCCATGTCGCCCCGCGCCGCCATCACGCGCACATCCGACGCGATATCGAGCGCGCCGAGCGAAAAATCGAGCAGCTCCTGCAGCCTGCCCTCCTGCAAAAGCGGCTCGGCCACCAGCAGCAGCGACGCTCGCGCAAAGCTGAGCCGCAGCGGCAGCCCGGCATTCAGCGTTTCGATGGCTTCGAACAGCGTCCGCGCCTCGGCGCTGAAAACCTCGGTATGCAGCGTCGCGCCCTCGTCCTTGCCGCCCTCGGGCAGCGCACAGAGCACCGACACGCGATAGGCAAACGTGTCGCCGCGGGCAAAGCCGACGCTCAGCACATACGCGCCGTCCGCCACGCCGAGCGAGCCGAGACAGCCCGTCGGCAGCAGAATACTGCATAATAATACAAGAATTATTGATTTTATGCGCCGCATGGTTTGTTTCTCCTTTGCCCCGCAGCAAGTCCCGCAAGCAGCGGCAGAAGCGCCGCCGCCCACCCGAAGCGGTATAGCAGCGGCAGCGCGCCCGTTCCCCGCCGTTCGGTCTCGCAGAGCAGCAGCGCCGTCGCCATCGCAAGCCCTGCGCCGAGCGCCGCCAAGGGGCGCACGTCCCGCACGCCCTGCGCCTCCGCGGTCAGCAGCGCCGCCGCATAGACCGCAAGGGAGGCGGCGTATACGCCCGCCATTGTCCACACGAACAGCACGACGCGGTCGAGCCGCACCGACGCGTTATCGGCGTCGATCTCGATCAGCAGTCGAAACAGCGGCGCAGACAGGGAGCGAAGCTCCGTATAACGATAGCACAGGCCGAGGCAGACCTCCGCCGTCAGCGTGACAAGCCCGCCGAGCCAAAGCCCGCGCCGTCCGGCGGACAGAACGTTCTTCCATCCCTGCGCTCCGCGCGCGGTTGCCAGCAGCATCAATACGGTCGGGACGAACCGCAGCAGCGATACGGCGCTTTGCCGCAGCCACACTCGACCGTCGGGCCACAGCGGAAACAGCCGGTACGCCCGATAATACGGCGCGTCGGACGCAAGTCCCGTCAGCGCCGCCAGCAGCACAAGCGGCAGCAGCACCCGCGCCGTGCGCGTCAGCGTTTCCATGCCGAACAAAGCCAAAAGCGCGGCGCACGGCCACAGATACACAAGCAGCGCGGCAGGCGTTGCTTCGATATAAATGAAGGAGGACAGCGCCCGCAAAAACCGCGCGGTCGGCAGCGCCGCCGCAAGGAGCAGCGCGCCGGACAGCAGCAGCGAAACTGGCAGCGACAGAAACGCCGGAAGCCGCCGCAAAAGCCCGCCGAGGCTGTCCGCACCGATGCCGCGAAGCCGCCGCACCGTGATTTCCAGCAGCAGCCATGCGAACAGCAGCGACGCCGCCGTGGCAAAATGCCGCACATTTCCGTCCCGATAGAACGCCGCCTCGTCCATCGAGAAGCAGCCGCAAACGACGGTGAGCAGCGTCGCCGCCGCGGTCAGTTCCTGCCGTCCGAACCGTCCGAGCCGATCATTCACAGCCGTCCCTCCGCGTTCAGCATGTCCTGCGGGCCAACATTCTGCGGCGCTTTTCCGCGTCGCAAAAACGGCCGGACGCGCCGCGTTTTCGGGGCAAACGGCGCCAGCATCGGCACGCCGAACGACTTGACGCTGCACAGCCCCGCGATCGTGAACAGCGTGACCGTGCCGAGCCCGACAAACCCGCCCAGCGCCGCCGCGACGCACAGGGCGATCCGGTAATACGCGATGCAGATCTGCGTGCTGTAATCGGGAATCGTGAAGTTCCCGAGACCCGACAGCGCGACGATAATCAGCGCAATCGTCGAAACGAGGTGCGCCGCCACCGCCGCCTGCCCAAGCAGCAGCCCGCCGATGATCCCGATGGCGTGACCGACGACGCCCGGCACACGCACGCCTGCCTCGCGCACAAGCTGGAACACGAGCAGCAGAAAGATCATCTCCACGGGCATCGGCAGAAACACCATGACGTGACTTGACAGCACGACGGAGAGCACCTCGCCCGAAAGCTGCCCTGCATGGTGTTCGGCGAGTGCCAGAAAGTACGCGGGCATCCACACCGACAGCACACATCCGACCGCGCGCACGACCCGCAGCAGCGTCCCGACCGGGCGGCGCACCGCCGCATCCTCCGCGCTTGCAAACAGCAGGCCGAGCGTAACCGGCAGCACGCAGGCAATCGGACTGCCCTCGATCAGAATGGCGGCCTTTCCGTCCGCAATCGCCGCCGCAACGCGATCCGGACGCTCGGTTTTCAGCGTCTGCGGCAGCGGCAGCCAAGGATAGTCCTCGATGGCCTGCTCGATCATCCCGACCGACAGCGGCCGATCCGCGCGCACCGCGGCAAGCCGCCGCTGTATTTCCGTAAGCAGCCGTTGATGGATCACACCGTCCGCATAGCATAGGGCAAGCTGCCGCCCGGTGCCGTCCCGCGCCGGCCGGAACGACGCCACAAAGGAGGGCGTTTTCAGGATGCGCCGCAGCAGCGTGATATTGGTGCGCAGGTTTTCATTGAACGCTTCGTGCGGGCCGAGCACGACCGGCTCGTTTTCCGGCGTTCCGACGGAACGCGACGCATACCCGCGCGTATCGAACAGCAGACAGACGGCGCGCCCTTCAAGAAACAGCGCCGTGCGCCCCTCCGTGATCGCGCGGATCGCCTCGGCAAAGTCCCGGCTTTCGCTCGCCTCGCAGACCGTGAATACGTTTTTTTGCAGATACCGTTCCGGATGCGGCAGTACTTTTGGCAGCGTTGCCGCCATGCCGGGGCCGAGCAGAAAATCGTCGATCAGCTTGCCGTCCGCCATGCCGTTCAAAAACGCCGCAAGCGCGTCCGTCCGCCCGCCGATGCGAAACGGGCGCAGGATCAGATCGGGGTTCGTTTCGGCGCGAAATTGCTTACGCAGCGCCGTCTGCACCGCGTCGAGCCCGGATGGGATATTGTTCGGCGGCGGCGCGGGGCGCGATACCGTCGCGGGGCCGTCCTCCGGCGTGCCGCGCTCGCTTTCGAGCAGCTCGAACGCCCGATACGGTTCATCGAACCGGAAAAGGGATTGTCGTTTCATACGGACAGTATGCGCAAAAGCCGCCGTCGCATACCGGCCATAAAAAAGAAGATTCCCATTGCGGAAATCCTCTTATCTCACTTTTTGATACGGCTCGGCAAGCGGCTCGGCAAGCAGCGCCTCCTTCTTTGCCTTCGGCAGCCGCTTGATCCGATATTCCAATCGCATCGCGTCGGTCTTGCTCTCCGTGGCCCACGCGGCGGCAATATACTGCGGCGGGCGGCTTTTGGTGTACTTGGCGCCCTTGCCCGCGGCGTGCGCGGCATAGCGGCGGTCTATATCATCGGTATAGCCGGTATACAATGACCCGCCTTGGCAGCGCAGCATATACACGTAATACATCAGGCGCTCCTCTTGCCGACCGGCAGCTGCGACAGGATCACCGCGGCGAACACGAGTGCGCAGCCCAAAAGCTCCCGCACCGAAAGCGCCTGTCCCAAAAGCAGCCAGCCGAAGAGCACGGCGAATACGGATTCAAGGCTCATCAGCAGCGACGCGGCGGTCGGCTCGATCTCGCGCTGTCCCAATACCTGCAGCGTGTACCCGACCGCGCCGGACGCCAGCCCTGCATACAGGATCGTGTATTTGGCGTCCCACACGCTTTGCCATGTCGGCTGCTCGAACAGGAACATCGGCACGACGAGCAGCAGCCCGGCCGTCAAAAACTCGGTGCAGGAGAGCAGCACGGCGTCCGCCCCGCGCGCCATGAAAAAGTCGATAAACAAAATCTGAAACGCGAACAGCAGCGCGTCCCCGATCAAAAGCCAGTCGCCGAGCTCGATGGTCAGCGATCCGGTGACGCACAGAAAGTATGAACCGACCAAGGCGAGCAGCACCGACGCCGCCGCAAGCCATGTGATTTTCCGCTTGAAGAATACGCCGAACACCGGCACCAATACGATATACAGCGCCGTCAAAAAGCCCGCCTTGCCCGCGCTCGTCACTGCAATGCCGTACTGCTGCAGCGTCGCCGCGCCGCACATGAAGGCGCCGACCACGATCCCGCCGAGAATCGAGATGCGGTTGATCTGATGCCGTTCGATCTTTGTTCCCGTCCGGTACCTTGGATCGAACCGGTGAAACCCCCAGACGGTCGGCACAAGCGCCACGCCGCCGAGCAGGATGCGCACACACGAATACGTCAGCGGACCGAGATAGCGCATGCCGTCGCTTTGGGCAACGTAGGACAACCCCCAGATCACGGTGGCGACGAGCAGCACTATGGCGCCGAGCAGCGGCTTTTTCGGTCTTGCTTCCATGCCGAAAAGTATAGCCTTATGCGTTCGAAAAAGCAAGAAAAATCCGTGTTTTACGCAGAGAACGGTCTGCCGTTCAACATGTTTTGCCGTTTACTTCGAATCGTTCCGTTCACAGATTTTACACAATTCCGTCAAAGTTTTCCTTTACTTTACCAAGTCGGTGTGATATGATACCAACAGTCAAAGAACCTTTAATTCGGTACGAGAGACCGGCAAGGCAACCATATCGCCAACAGGCTAATTCTGTCTTGCCCTACCGGCAAGACTTTTTTTGTGAGGTGCGCGATGGAAGAACGCAAGCTCGTCGATGAGCAGACGATGAACCGGATGCTGATGCGGCTTTCGCACGAGATCATCGAGCGAAATGAGGAAGTCAGCGAGCTGTACCTTGTCGGCATCAAGCGCCGCGGCGTACCGCTGGCAAAGCGGCTCAAGGCCAACATCGAAAAGTTTTCCGATCTTTCGGTCGGCATCGGCGAGTTGGACATCACGCTCTACCGCGACGACCTCGAGGAGCGCTTTTCTTCCCCGCATGTCAACGGCTCGGTGATCCCGTTCAATGTAAACGGCAAGCATATCATCTTAGTGGACGACGTGCTCTACACCGGCCGCACGGCCCGCGCCGCGATGGACGCGCTGATCGAGCTCGGCCGTCCCGCCGCGATCCAGCTTTGCGTCGCCGTCGACCGCGGCCACCGCGAGCTGCCGATCTCGGCCAACTATGTCGGCAAGAACATCCCGACCTCGCGCGAAGAATTCGTCTCCGTCCGCGTCGAGGAAGTCGACGGGATCAACGAAATCTGCGTCAACCGCAGAGGCGTCCACTAACGGGTTCACGGCCGGATAACCCGGTCTGCACCATAGAATCAAGTACATAATAAGTCAATGGAGGTACTTATGAATCTGGTCTACAACATTAAGGACAAACCGAAATTCGGACAGACGCTCCTGTTTGCTCTGCAGCAGCTGCTCGCCATCATGGCGGCAACGATCGCGGTTCCGGCCATCGTCGGCAACGGCATGAGCGCCACCGCGGCCCTGTTCGGCGCGGGCGTCGGCACCCTCGTGTACCTGCTCTTCACCAAGTTCCGCAGCCCGGTGTTCCTCGGCAGCTCCTTTGCGTTCCTCGGCTCCATGTTCGCAGCGTTCGCCGGCGCGACCTCGGTTCAGCTCGGCTACCTCGGCTTGCTCTTCGGCGCTCTGTTTGCGGGTCTCGTTTACGTCGTGATCGCGCTGGTCGTCAAATTCGTCGGCGTCAAGTGGATCGACAAGCTCATGCCTGCCGTCGTCATCGGACCGACCGTTGCGATCATCGGTCTTTCCCTCGCAGGCAACGCGGTCGGCGACCTCATGGGCGGTTCGGTTTCCGCTTCCCCCTATGTCTGCATCATCTGCGGTCTTGTCACCTTGGCAGTCACGATGCTCTGCTCCGTGTTCGGCAAGAAGATGCTGAAAATGATCCCGTTCGTCATCGGTATCCTCGCGGGCTATCTCGTGGCAGCCTGCTTCACCGTGATCGGCAATGCGACCGGCAATGCGGCGCTCGTCGTCATCGACTTCTCCAAGTTCCAGAACATCGAATGGATTCCGAACTTCGCCTTTCTCACCGCGTTCAAGGGCTTCGGTGAACTGACGCCTGCCTACATCGCCACCGTTGCGGTTGCTTACGTCCCGGTTGCGTTCGTGGTCTTCGCCGAGCATATTGCCGACCATAAGAACCTCTCCACGATCATCGGCACCGATCTGACCAAGGATCCCGGTCTGCACCGCACCCTGCTCGGTGACGGCGTTGGCTCCATCGCCGGTGCGATCTTCGCCGGCTGCCCGAACACCACCTACGGTGAGTCCATCGGCTGCGTCGCAATCAGCGGCAACGCTTCCGTCATCACGATTCTCTACACCGCGATTCTCGCGATCGTGATCTCCTTCGTCGGCCCGTTCGCCACCTTCCTCTCCACGATCCCCGGCTGCGTCATGGGCGGCGTCTGCATCGCGCTGTACGGCTTCATCGCAGTCTCCGGTCTTAAGATGATCCAGAAGGTCGATCTCAACGACAACCGCAACCTGTTCGTCGTCTCCGTCATTCTGATCGCGGGTATCGGCGGTCTGACCGTCAGCTTCGGCGCTGTCACTCTTACCGAAGTTGCCTGCGCGCTGATCCTCGGCATCCTGACCAACCTGATCCTCGGCGGCATGAAGAAGAAAGCATAAGCGATAACACCAAAACAAACGCGGCTCCCTCCGGCAAAACGGAGGGAGCTTTTTTATCTGTTTTTGACGGATTTACAGATGCTGCTTTTCGGTTTTTTCGCTCAGCTGCCGATACGTGCCGACGATCAAAACTGCCGCCAGAATCGCCGTCAGCGCATCGGATACCGGCATCGAATACAGCACGCCGTCCAACCCGAACCACAGCGGCAGCAGCAGCGCAAAGCCGACGCCGAACACGATCTCGCGCGCCATCGACAGCGCCGTGGACGCAAGCGCTCTGCCCATCGCCTGCAAAAAGATGAAGCACGCCTTGTTCACGCACGCGAACACCATCATGCAAAGGTACGTCCGAAACGCCTTGATCGCAAACGCCGTGTAGTAGGGGCTTTCGTTCGCCGCGCCGAAAATGTTGATCAGCGCGTCGCCGAACGCCAAGAATACGCCGCAAAGCACAACGCCCGCCAGCACCGACAGCGTGACCGCATTGCCAAAGCCGACCTTGGCGCGTTCCTGCTCGCCCTTGCCCAAAAGACCGCTGACATGCGCGCAGCAACCGTCGCCGATCATAACCGCGACCGCCAGTACAATGACCGTCAGCGGAAACACCACGGTATTCGCCGCATTGCCGTAGCTGCCGAGGTAGCTCGCGTTCGCAATGAAAATCTGATCGACGATATTATACAGTGCGCCGACGAGCAGCGAGATCACGCACGGCACCGCATACTTTGCCATCAGCTTGCCGACCGGCGCGTTCGATAGGGATTGTTGTTCCATAGTGGTTTCCTCCGTTTCTTTGCCGCAAAAAAAGACGCGCAAGCCCTGTTCGGACTTACGCGTAAAGCAACTCAACGAAGCGTATTGTAGCAGATTCCGCCGCCGATTGCAAGAAAACGAAGCGGTAAAATTTGGGTGAGCTTTTCTCTTTGGCCCCAATCCTTACAGAAAGTTCACCTTTTTTCGGCCTTGGATATGGTATAATGCCTGTAATATATCGTGGGAGGTTCGGCTGTTGTTCCGATCATTCAATAAAACCCAGAAAATCATTATCGGCGCGGTCGGCGGCGTGGCGCTGTGCGGACTGCTCGTTCTGCTCGGCTTTGCGGGCGTGCGGGCGCTGACCACGGCAGCCGTGGCGGAGCCGGGCACGACGGACCTGTTCGGTACGGCGATCCGTACCACGCCCGGACCGACGACCAAGGCCATGACGCTTCGCGTGGATTTTTCGTCGCCGTCCAACGCCCCGGCGCCGGTGCTGACCTATCGCGCGGACGAGACTGCGCCGCTGCCGGAGGACGGGTATGTGCATGCGCTCGGCGAGCCGTTTGCGCTGTCCGGCACGGTCTACTCGAACTACCCGATCACCGCCGTTTCGGTTTCGATCTCCTGCGCGCACAACAGCGACAAATTCTATCCCTACCGCGCATCGGTTCGTTTTTCCGACGGAACGAGCATCTATCGCCTGTCCGATCCGCGCACCGACAGCGGAAAATCCTTAGCCGAAACCGTCGATTTTTCCAAGCTCTCCGTGGGCGTCCACACGCTGAAAATCACCGCTTCGTGTGAGGGCGCAAGATCCGTGGAGCTGTTCCGGTGGAAATTCTATGTGGCCGGGCCGGAATGGGAGCAGATCACGCGGGAGAATTTCCCGGACTCCTACACCGAGGCGCTCAAGTTCTTCGGCGATACCGCAAAGTTCCTCTACCGCTATCAATGGGTAAACGGCCGCTACATTATGGCCGACCCGGAATGGGAAAAGACGTATATCACGCAGATCACGGCCTACCCGAACGGCGAGCTTTGGAATGTGCACGTCGATGCGGTGCCGTACTTTACGCAGGCGTTTGACTATCTCGATACAAGCTATTTCCGCGTTTCCGGCACGAACGGCGACACCGGCGTGATCCCTGCCAGCAATCTGATCACCGAATACAACGGCTGTTATGTGAGCCGCTTCACGTCGAGCCTGAAGGCGATCAGCCATCATACGTTCGGCACCGCCGTCGATGTGAACGCGTCGATGGAGCCGAACAAAAACGTTGTGGAAAACACCGCCGTGATCGACGACGACGTTAAGGGGCATCTGACCTATAACGGACTGAAAAAGAATAACGGCATCACCTATTACGATTTCACCTACGACGGAGAATATCCGCTCGACCCCAACGGCGTGCCGCAGACATGCGTGAACTACATTCTGTTTGAGCTTGGCTTCTTCCGCGCCGGGTTCAACTGGGCGCACTACTATAAATCGACGAGCGACGGAATGCATTTCTGTCTGTCCGAATTTGTAACCTACAGCCACGACGACAAGGAGATGGGTCTTCGCAAGGTAACGGTCTATGCCGAGCCGCAGCGCCCGACGAGCGAGCAGGCGCACGCCGCCGCGCTCTCGACCGCCGAGCCCACGCCGACGCCGGACGCCACCCCGACGCCGGAGATCACCGCAACGCCCGCCGCAACCGCCGCGCCAAGCGCAAAGCCGGAATTCTGAAACAGCAAAACGGAGAGCCGAACGCTCTCCGTTTATATTTTCCTATAAAGCAATAGCGGCTCACGGCCGCTGCAAATCCCTTTGGCTTACCCGCGGGATGTATTTTCGGGTGCGTGTTACCGCTGTTCGGACTTGAACGAATCCTGTGCAAAGCAGATCGCAGGCACGGCGTCGTGCGTGTAGAAATCCAAGGCGCTGCGGCGGCTGTCGTCATTGCGGCTGCCGACATTGGCGGTACGGTGGTTCTTCAGAAGTCCATTCAGTTTATGATATATATAACGCATATTGTTTTTCCTCTCTTCTTTTCGATGCGCTCTCTCAAGCACGCGATTATCATAAAACAAACTCCATGTAATTTCTACGAATATATTGTCATCTTTCGCAATTATTACAGATATTTTGTTGTCATCCTCCTCATGATCTGGTATGATACAGCCTATATAGACGGTGCAAAGGAGAAACAGCATGGAGCAGAGCGAACGGTTTTCCGATTTTCGTATACTGAAACGAACGCAGATCGGGGTTTGGGAGGAGGATCGAAAGCGGTTCCATCGCTTCCATGAAATCTTCATTATGACGGAGGGACGCTGCTCCGTGCTGATCGGGCGGCGCATCTACCGCCTGCAGGCCGGGGACATTGCGATCATCCCCGCCCGCACGCTGCACAAGACGGACTATCTCAACGACGGCCCGCACACCAAGTATGTCATTTCGCTGACGAAGGAAACCGCCGCGGAGATCGACGGCTTTCTCGGGGAACAGCTGACGCCGCTGTGCCTGCGTGCCGGGCAGGTCACGATCCCGTCGCAGCGGCGCGACGCGATCTTTCTGCTGCTCGGACGAATGTTCTACGAATACGAAAACCAGCCGCCGCACGCGCACAGCGTCGCCAAGGCGTGTCTTTGCGAGCTGCTGATCTCGATTCTGCGCTACCGCGCGCAGGAGGCGGAAAACGACGGGTCGGAGGATGAAACCACGCAGCGTGTCCATAAGGTGACAGCGTACCTTTATGACCATTTGGCTGAGGAGATAACGCTGCCGGAGCTTGCGGCACACTTTGCCGTGAGTCCGTCGCATCTGTCGCGCACGTTCAAGCGTGTGACCGGCTTCGGTCTGCGCGAATACCTCGTCAACCTTCGGATTCAGCGCGCCTGCGAGCTGCTGCTGTCCACCTCGCTTTCGATCACGGAGATCGCCGACCGCTGCGGCTTTAACGACAGCAACTATTTCGGGGACGCCTTTCACAAGGCCATCGGCGTTTCCCCGCGGGACTACCGAAAGCTCGGATAGCCGCCGCGTCCGCGCAGCCGTCCGGCGAACCGTAAAACGCCATACAAACAGCAAAAGCGGGCCCGCTGTCGGGTCCGCTTCGTTCTATCCCGTTCTTATTTCACAAGCGTTTCGAAAAAGGGCAGGATGGAGCCGGTCAAAACGCTGTCCATCAGCTCCGGCTGAAAATCATGATAGCCGTCCTCGACGACGGCAAACGTCGCGTTGCCGCCGATCGTGTCCGCCACGCGCTGTACGCTCTCGACCTTCACGATCTCATCGGCGCCGCCGGTCAGCAGCAGCACCGGACGGTCATAGGACGGCAGCGCGTCCCAGATGATATGCTCATACTTCCATGCGCCGTAAAGGTAATCCTTGCCGACGGTGCAAACGAGCAGCGAGGCCGAATCCGGCACATCCTCCGGCGCGGCATACCGTTCGACGATCTTCGCATCCGTATACGGGGCAAGCAGCAGCACGCCGTTGAACCGATCCTTTAGCTGCGCGTCGCACATCGTAATCAGCGCCATCATCCCGCCTTGGCTGTGCCCGGCAAGGAGGAGGTTGTTCGGATCGACCGTTTCGAGCGTTTCGGCGTACGCCACAACCGCACGAACGTCGGCAAGCTTCGTGTCAAAGCTCATCTGCGTAAACTTGCCGTCCGAACGGCTTGCGCTGCCGCTGTGCCCGCCGCGGAAATCGAACAGCAGACACGCATAGCCCGCGTCGTTCAGTCCCTTGACGTAATACGTCCATTCGTCGAGCGTCGAATTGAAGCCGTGCAGCATCAGCACCAGCGGGTATTTTTGCGTGCCGTCGCAGCCCTCCGGCAGCGACAGTACTGTGAATACATGGTTGTTGTGGCTCTCCACCCAATGCACCGTGCCGGTGTAGGCAAACGCTTCGCGCTCCGCTTCGTCCATGAATTTCGGCGCATAGACCGCGCCCTCTGCAAACGCGGCGTCCTCATAGGCCGGGTTCTTGTACGCCATCTGCCGTTCCTCGCCGGGATAGACGTAAGCCTTCTCCTCCTTGGCCGGTTCGGTCGCCGCCGTCCCGGTCGTGCCGCACGCCGCTGCCAGCAGCGTCAGCGCCGCCAATACAAGCATAAACCATCTTTTCATTTCAATTCCCCTCCGTGTCGATGCTTATTTTCCAAGCAGTTCCTTTATCTTGGCAATGATCGTCTTTGCCATAAACACGCTGCCTTCATCGTTCGGGTGCAGGCCGTCGGCATAGTATGTGCTGAACGTATCGTCGTCAAGACGCATGCCCTCCAGATTCCAAAGATCAAGCGTTTCGATGCCGTTGGCTTCGCAGACCGCAAGGATCGCCTGCCGGTAGTCCTCCATCGTGGCGCCCGCGCCGTTATACGGCGTCGTGGTCGGCGCACCAAGCCGCGCATCGTCGCGCTGCAGCGGCGTCGCAAACAGCAGCTTTGCGTTCGGATATTTTTCCTTTAAGCCTGCCACAAGCGTATTCAGCGCGCCGTAAAATGTCATGGGGTCGGTATCGGTCGGCGTGCCGAGCGGCACATCGTTGCCGTAATCATTCGTCCCACCGAAGACAAAGATCAGCGCGCTGCGCTCGTCGATATCCGTATAGCGGCGCACGAACGCATACGGCCGCAGCGCCTCATCCGGCGGAACCGCGATCGTTGTGCCGGAGCTGCCGACATTCTGCGCCTTGATCACCCAGTCCTCGGCATTTAAGATATTGACCCAAAGGTTATCCGGATCCTCGACCCCGACGCCCTCGGTGATGCTGTCGCCAAGGCACGCGATACGGTATCGCTCCGGCTTCGGCGTTTCGGTCGGCGTCTGAGACTGTGCGGCGGCTGTGCAGCCGAGCAGCAGGCAGGCAAGCAGCAAAGCAAATGTTTTGATTTTCACAGCGATCCTCCATTGATGATCTGGTTTTATCATAACACGATTTTTCTGCTTCGCAACCGCCGCGCCGCAAGTTGCTTGCTTTGCGGCATGCCTTTGCGACGCAAAAATCCGTCCGCATGCAACGGACGGATTTGACGGAAGATTGTCGTTTATCGCTCCTCGCGGAAGTACGGCAAGCCGAGCGAGGCCGGGGGCTGATCCTCCTTGCGCTTGCGCAGGGAGACCATGATCAGCACGAACAGCGTCACGACGTAGGGCAGCATCTTGAACAGCTCCTGCGAGCTGCGGGTGAGGCCGCTGATGTAGAAATACATCCAGTACAGCACGCCGAACAGGTACGAGCCCCAGATCGCGCGAAGCGGCTTCCATGTGGCGAAGATGACGAGTGCGACGGCGAGCCAGCCGAGGCCCTCGATCGTGCCGTTGTTTTCCCACGTGCCCTTGATGTAGTTCATGACATAGTACAGGCCGCCGAAGCCGGAGATGCCGCCGCCGATGCAGGTCGCAATATACTTGCTCGCGGTGACGTTGATGCCGACGGCGTCCGCCGTTGCGGTGTTTTCACCGACGGCGCGGAGCGCGAGGCCGTAGCGCGTCTTATTGAGGAAGAACCACAGCGCGACCGCGATCACAAGCACAACGTAGGTCAAGAAGCCGTAGCTGAACAGCAGCGTGCCGAGGCCGAAGCCGAGGCCCTTGGTCCAACCGTCCACCATCGTGACGAAGTCGTTGGAGAAGCTGCGATACGCTTCCGACGCGACCTTGACGGAGACCTGGCCGACGCCGCCCGCCAGCTTATTCAAGGCGCCGCCGAAGAAGTTTGCCACGCCGGAGCCGAAGATCGTCAGCGTAAGGCCGGTGACGTTCTGGTTGGTGCGGAGCGAGATCGTGAGGAAGCTGTAGATCAAGCTGCCGAGCGCCGCCGCGATAAAGCACGCGACAAGCGACAGCGTGACCGACAGGAACGCGCTTGCGGTGATGCCGTGCGCGGGGCAATAGACGTTCTCATACAGGAATGACGCTGCAAGGCCCGCGATGCCACCGAGGTACATGACGCCCGGAACGCCGAGGTTCAGGTTGCCGCTCTTTTGGGTGAGGATTTCGCCGAGCGCGCCATACATAATGACGGTGCCGAAAATGATGCCCGAATGAAGCAGCGTCGGAAACGAGGAAAGAAATGTTAAAAATCCCTGCATAATGCTGCCTCCTTATTTCTTCGCCTTCGTCAGACGGAAGCGGACCTTGTAGTTGATAAAGAATTCGCAGCCGAGGATGAAGAACAGGATCACGCCGGAAACGATCTGCGAAACGTATTCATTGAGGCCGAAATCGGTTGCGATCTGCGAGGCGCCCTTATCCATGAACGTGAGCAGCGCGGAAATCAGAATCATCACGAACGGGTTCATCTTGGAAAGCCATGCGACGATGATTGCGGTGAAGCCTCTGCCGCCCGCGGTGCTTGTGGAGATCGTATGCGATACCGCGGAAACCGCTAAAAAGCCCGCGAAGCCGCAGATCGCGCCGGAGATCGCCATGGTGCGCATATACACATTCTTCACGCGGATGCCCGCATAGCGCGCGGTGTTTTCGGAGTCGCCGACGACGGCGATTTCATAGCCCTGCTTGGTGTAGTTCAGATACACATACATGCCCACGGCAAGCAGCAGCACGATGACCGCAAGCCAGCCGTAATCGGCATTGTAGCCGTCGGAGAACATGTTGCCGATCCAGCCGACGTTCTTGACGGCGCCGGCACGGTTGATGACGCCGACGGAGTTCGAGCCCGGCGGGTTCTCCCACCGCGCGACGCAGTAGGAGGTGAGCTGAATCGCAATGTAGTTCATCATCAGCGTGAACAGCGTTTCATTCGTGTTCCATGTCGCCTTGAAGAAGCCGGGCAAAAAGCCCCACACGCCGCCCGCGATCAGCGCGGACAGCACCATGCACAGGAACAGCACCGGAACAGGCAGCTTGCCGGCAAAGTTGATCATCCAGAACGCGGTCACGATACCGCCGACGAGCATCTGCCCCTCCGCGCCGATGTTCCAGAATCGCATCTTAAACGCGGGCGCAAGACCGATGGCGATACAGGTCAGCATCATCAGGTCGCGGACCATGAACCAAATGCGCTTCTCGGTGCCGAACGCGCCGTTGAACATCGAAACATACACGCGGATCGGGTTCAGCCTGACGACGGCGTAAATGATAAACGCATTGACGATAAGCGCAGCGAGGATGGCCAGCAACCGGATCGTCCATGCCTTCCAGACAGCGATCCCGTCTCTTTTTGAAATATGCATATCAGTTGCCTCCCCCGAGCTTTGTCATCATCAGGCCGACTTCCTCCTTGGTGATGGAGCGGCCGTCCACGATACCGGACACCTTGCCGCCGCACAGCACCAGAATCCGGTCGCACAGCTCCAGCAGCACGTCGAGGTCCTCGCCGACATAGATCACCGCGACGCCCTTCATCTTCTGCTCGGTCAACAGGTTATAGATCGTATAGGAGGTGTTGATGTCGAGGCCGCGCACCGCGTAAGCCGTCATCAGCACGGTCGGGTTCTGCTCGATCTCGCGGCCGACCAGAACCTTCTGCACGTTGCCGCCCGAAAGGCGGCGCAGCGGCGTCCGGTCGATATCCGGCGTGACGACCTCAAGGTCGTTGACGATCTTCTGCGAGAGCTTTTTCGGGAACTTCCGGTCGAGAATCGGGCCCTTGCCTCTGCGGTAGCTGCGCAGCATCACGTTCTGCATGATGTTCATGCTGCCGACCAGACCCATACCGAAGCGATCCTCCGGCACGAACGAGAGCAGCACGCCCTCCTTGATGATATCGAGAGGATCCATGCCGTTCAGCACACGCTCCTTGCCGTCCGGCTCGATATACACGATGCGTCCGCCGTTTTCGATCTTCTGCACGCCCGCAATCGCTTCGAGCAGTTCCTTCTGCCCGCTGCCCGCGATGCCCGCGATGCCGAGAATCTCGCCGGCCATAGCCGTGAACGTCACGTCGTCGAGCTTGTTGACGCCCTCCTTATCCTTCACGGTCAGATGCTCGACCAGAAGCCGTTCGCGCTTTTCCTTCGCCTCCGGCCGGTCGATGTTCAGGCTCACCGCGCGGCCGACCATCATATCCGTCAGCGACTGCTGCGACGCATTCGCGGTCGGAACGTCGCCGATATACTCGCCCTTGCGCAAAACGGCGACGCGGTCGGACACCGCCAGCACCTCATGCAGCTTGTGCGTGATAATGATGATCGCCTTGCCGTCCGCGCGCATGTTGCGCATGACGGTGAACAGCTTTTCCGTTTCCTGCGGGGTCAGAACCGCCGTCGGCTCGTCAAGAATCAGAATATCGGCGCCGCGATACAGCACCTTGACGATCTCGACCGTCTGCTTCTGCGAAACGGACATATTATAAACCTTTTGATTCGGATCAATTTCAAATCCATAGCGGTCGGCAATCTCGCGCACGGCCTTGGCAACCGCTGCCTTATCGAGCTTGCCCTTTTCGCCCTCCAACCCGAGGATGATGTTTTCGGCGGCGGTGAACACGTCTACGAGCTTGAAATGCTGATGGATCATGCCGATATGCAGATCGAACGCGTCCTTCGGGGATTTGATCTCGACCTTTTTGCCGTCCACGTAAATCTCGCCCTCATCGGGATAGTAAATGCCGGACAGCATGTTCATCAGCGTTGTCTTGCCGCTGCCGTTCTCACCGAGCAGCGACAAAATCTCGCCCTTCTGCAAGGTCAGGTTGATGTCGTTGTTGGCGACGACCTTGCCGAATCGCTTGGTGATGTGTTTCAGTTCAATGGCGTTTTCCAAGTTGATCATCCTTTCTGGCGGAAGTTCGTTCGGGGGATGCGGTCTATCCTCATTATAACAGTCCCGAACGGCCTTGTAAACGAGTGTCTTACAAAATTTTTACGATGCTGAAAAATATTTTGTGTCTGCAAAAGGAAAAGGTGGCTGCACGAAAGACAGCCACCTTTGCTTACGGTGCTTAGCCCAATTCGGTGATGCCGTCGATGCGGAGACCGAAGGACGGAGCGGACTGGAAGTAGGACTCATGATAGTAACCGTCGAACATAGCGTTGTCCGCGTCGTTCGTCCAGTCGCCATCGGTG
>CAMHJE010000025.1:0-20884 GCA_946185305.1 uncultured Clostridia bacterium
CACGGATAGGTCTGTAAATAAACCCAGCCTGACAGAAGCGGCACCCCCGCGAACAACCGCGCATGACCTCTACGGCAACGCGGTCATGTACAATGCTCATGTTCGGAACTACCTGCTGTCCGATATACGGTGCGTTCTCTAAATCCCGCAAAATCCGTCGTTTCACGCGCTGCGGCGCTTCCGGTTCGGTCGGATGAATTTTCAAAAAGCGGCCGTTCTCCTCGGTGACTTCATAAAACGCGGGGATATAGACGCCCTCAATACCGGCAAGACGTTTGAGCGTTTCACGCTTGGACAGTCCCTCACGCTTGGCTTGCCGCGCTGTTTCGATCACCTCGTTGTCCAGATCCTCGCCGTCACCGATGCAGATTACATCGAAAATTTCCGCAACCGGTTCTGGATTCACCGTGCATGGACCGCCGGCAAGAATGATCGGGTCGCTTTCACTCCGATCCTTTGCCAAAAACGGAATACCGGACAGATCGAGCATCGTCAGGATATTGGTATAGCACATTTCATAGAGCAGCGAGAACCCGACGATATCGAAATCCTTCAACGGGGACTTCGTTTCCATGGTGTACAGCGGTTGATTGTACTTGCGCAGCGCCGCCTCCATATCGGTCCAAGGCGCATAGCACCGTTCGCAATAGACGCCCTCCAGCATATTGATGGTATGATACAGAATACGGCTGCCCATATGGGACATACCGATTTCATACACATCCGGAAAGCACAGCGCGAACCGGTAATCATACGATTCCTTCTCGACCATATTCCATTCGTGCCCGATGTAGCGCGCAGGCTTTTCCACCTGCATCAGCAGCTTTTCCAATACGACGTTATCCAAAGCGTTCCATCCTTTTCTGACTTGACAGCCTTATACAGATAGTAAGTATAACACGCTTTTTTGTTTCGGTCAATCTGTGGCAAAAAATCAACATTGCCGTAAAATCTTACCGTTGCCCCTTGCGCTTATCCCACTTTTTTGATACCATTTGCTGCTTTCAGCGTGTACACTGATCGGCTGCATTGCGCCCGAAAACTCAGGCACCGGCTTGACGATGACCGTCTTTTCCTGCGGAAAGGCAGACGCCATTCTTTTGCAGTTTGACGGGCATAACGTGCTTGTTGACGCCGGAGAAAACGGCGACGGCGAAGAGCTTGTGGCTGAATTGATCGCAGCAGGCGTTGAAAAGCTGGATCTTCTGCTGTTGACGCATTTTGATAAGGACCATATCGGCGGCGCGGATACTATTCTTGAAAATATTCCGGTCGATACCGTTCGCTTGCCTGCCTACGAAAGCGATTCCAAGCAATATAAACAGCTTGTCGATTCACTGAATGCCGTTACAACAACCATTGTCCGTATGGATGCAGATGCTTCCTTTTCAATCGGCGCCGCGGATTTTACGATTTGGGCATCGGACATTGCTTATAACGGAAAGAATGACAACGAACAGTCTCTTGTAACGAAGGTGCTGTACGGCGGAAAGTCCATTTTGCTCACCGGCGACGCCGAAGAGGACTGGCTGCACAACCTTGTGTTCAGTACAAGAAATCTGACCTGTGATATATTGAAGCTGCCGCACCACGGCGTATATGACGGCAATCTGTTCACGCTTTTGACCGTGTCTATGCCGGATACGGTGCTGATCACCGATTCTGTCAAGAATCCGGCAGAGGATAAAACAATGGAATTGCTCGATACGTTTGGCTGCAAGACCTATCGGACGATGAACGGCACTATAACGGTCTTGCTTCAAAACGGACAGATCACAGTCACGCAATAAGAAAGCCGACTGTGATTTGAACGCAGTCGCAGGGACGGAAAGGAAACAATGGCTACCGACGGATTATCCTTATATGCAGCCGTGTGTGAGCTGCAATCGCTGATAGACGCCCGTATTGATAAAGTACAGCATCCGGATAAGGATCTGCTGCTTCTTCATGTACACGGTCCCTCCTGCGGCCGTGTGCGTTTGATGATCAATATTCATAATGAAAACGGACGAATCCAACTGACAAAGCAATCGTTTGATAACCCGGAAACCGCTACGGCTTTTTGTATGCTGCTTCGGAAACATCTGATCGGGTGCCGCTTTGCGGTGATAGAGCAGATCGGAATGGATCGGATCGCCTCCTTCTCCCTTTTCGGTAAAAACGAACTGCAGGATGAGGTGCAGTTGAAGCTGATTGTTGAGCTTATGGGAAAGCACGGCAATCTGTTTTTGCTCGACAGCGAGAACCGCATCATGGACTGTATGCGACATTTCGGGCTGAATGAGGAATCGGTACGCGTCTGTCTGCCGGGCTGCCTATATGAAGCACCGCCGTCGCAGGAAAAACGGTATCCGTTTGATGTGACGGAAGCCGAGCTGAACGAGCTGGCAGAAGGTAAGCCGCCGCGAATCTGGCTTGGAAACGCCTTGTCCGGCATTTCCAAGCTGTGCTCTCAGCAGATCTGTCCGGACGATGCTCCGCCGGAGCAGATCGGGCATTACTGTTTTGCTGCACTGCAGGACATAAAAAATAAACATTTCTTCCCCTCTGTGATCCCGGGACGCGGCGTTCTGCCGTTTGTTCCGAAAAACGCTGAAAGCATCCCTTACCCGTCGATCTTTGAAGCGCAGGAAGCGTTTTACAAAATGCGGGATGAGCAAGCGGTGGTGACAAAGCGTCGCACCGCATTGCGATCCGTTATCGAGCACGCGTATAAGCGCACGCAAAAGAAACTCGAAACCTGTTTGTTGCAAATCGGAAACGAAGATACCATGGAACAGGATCGCCGGTACGGCGAGCTTTTGATGGCCAACATGGGCGTAATGAAGACCACGCCGACTGTCGCAATTGTAACCGATTACTATGCCGATCCACCCACAGAACTATCCATTCCGCTTGACGCCCGCTTTTCGGCGCAGCAGAATGCACAGAGATATTTCAAGCGGTACCGCAAAGCAAAGACAGCGCAAAGCTATGCTTTATCACAAATGGATCAGCTGACCGCTGAGCGGGATTATCTGGAGGGGCTTTTGCTTGCCGTTGAACAATGCAGCTCGTCTGAGGAATTGAATGAGTTAAAGGATGAGCTGACGACACAGGGCTATCGCAAGGCCGATGAAAAGAAGCGAAGCAAAACCGGGTTGCAGAAAAGCGAGCCTTTCCGCTATATTGCGCCGGACGGCACCGTTATTCGCGTCGGCAAGAACAACCGGCAGAATGAAACGCTGCTGAAATCCGAGGCGCCGAACTATGTATGGCTTCATGCAAAGGGCGTTGCGGCAAGCCATGTGTACATCGAAGCGGACAATCCGAGCAAAGAAACCCTTGCCCTTGCAGCCGAGATCGCGGCGTTTCACAGCCGTTCGGCCGCATCGGCGAACGTCCCGGTTGATTATACGCTGCATCGTTACGTGAAAAAACCGACGGGGGCTCGTCCCGGCTTTGTCAACTATTTTCATCAGCATACCGTGTATGTAACGCCGCAGGCCGACAAGCTGGTGGCGCTGCGCAAAGATTGAAACGGAGGATCAGAAATGAAACTGCTGCTTGCCACCAATAACGCACATAAGGTTGCGGAAATCAAAGCCATTTTAGGAAACTATTTCCCGGAGATTTCGACGCTTCGCGAAGCGGGCGTTGATTTTGAAGCCGTAGAAGACGGTACAACGTTTGAAGAAAACGCCGTTAAGAAGGCAGAACAGACGTTAGATTTTGTGGGAGATCGGTTTGACGCTGCGCTTGCCGATGACAGTGGCTTGTGTGTCGATGCCTTGGACGGGGCACCCGGCGTGTATTCGGCACGCTTTGCCGGAGAAGGTCATGATGACGCGGCAAACAATGCGCTGCTGATGCAAAAGCTGAAAGACATCCCGTTCGATGAACGGACCGGACGGTTTGTTTCCTGCATTGCTCTGGTTCGTAGAGGGCTCCCGACGCTTTGCGTCCGCGGCACGGCTGAGGGAAAAATCCTGTTTGAAGCACATGGGCACAACGGCTTCGGCTATGATCCGTATTTTTGGTTTGAGCCGCTGCAAAAGAGCTTTGCGGAATTATCCCCTGCCGAAAAGAACGCGGTCAGTCACCGGCATAATGCGCTTGTCAAGCTGAAGGAGGCGCTCGATGGCGAGAATCGCTGTCATCTCTGACTCGCACGGAAGGATAGACAATCTTGATTTCTTTACAGAACGGATCGGGCAGGCAGATTCGTTGTTCTTTCTCGGCGATATCGTTGAGGATGCGCCAAAGATAGCGAATCGCCTCAACACCGGTTTTGTTGCCGTGCGCGGAAACTGCGATTACCGTTTTGATATTCCGACGGAACGGATCGTGACGTGGCACAAGCATAGAATATTGCTTGTCCACGGGCATCTGTTTTCTTCGCCTTTGGCGCTGTTTTATAAAGCCAAGGCAGAAAATTGTTCCGTGGTATGCTTTGGTCATACGCATGTCCCGTGCATGGAATCCAAGGACGGCATCCTTCTGCTGAATCCCGGCAGTCTCTCTCGTCCCCGTTCGGCAGACGGACCGAGCTGCGCCGTGCTCACGGTTACGGAAGAGCGTGTGAACGCCGAAGTGCTGCTTCGATAATTCATCGAAAAAGTTTTACAATTTTCCATGACCCGCCGCATTGACTTTCCACGGGAATGAAAGTAAACTGATACAAATGCTTTATCACCGAGAGGGTTTATGATACATTTCAAAAAAATAATTTCGGGCGCCTTGGCCTGCGTTTTTGCCGCCTCTTTATGGGCTGTCGTTCCTTCATCGACAAAAGCCGATTCCTTTAATCTCGACGACGTATATGAGCCGTACTTTATCGTCTCCGATGCGGATGATCCGACGACCGCGCTGTACGGCTTGGAGCGAGACGCGGATCTTAGAGTGGAGCCTGCCAGTACAACGAAAATTCTTTCCTGTATCGTAGCAATCGAAGAGACGGAAAAGAGCGGACGCTCGCTCGATGACATGGCGACAATATCCGCAAAAGCTGTCGATTTCAACAAAGGCAACTCCTTGATGGGACTCGAAGAAGGCGATACCTTTTCCCTTCGTGATCTGTTATACGGGATGATGCTGCCGAGCGGCAATGACGCCGCGATTGCCATTGCCGAGCATGTTGCCGGTGACACATCGAAATTTGCGGAGCTGATGAACGCCAAGGCTGCAGAGCTCGGCATGACACATTCGCATTTCGTAACGGTACATGGCAAGCACAATTCCGATCACTATACTACGGTGCGCGATATGGCGCTGCTGACCGCCTATGCGCTGAAGAATGAAATCTTCTGCGATATCGTTGCGACGCCCAAATATACAACGACCAGCGGCAATCGGGAATTGACCGTATTGAATTCCAACCGGATGCTGATCGACGCCGAACCGACCGAAAAGCTGACCAATCCGATTTCCTGCCTTTATGAATATGCCATCGGTGTTAAAACCGGTGACACAACGCAAGCCGGCAAATGTCTGGTTGCAGCGGCGCGAAAGGAAGGCATTACGCTGATCGCCGTGCTATACGGCGGAACGCTGAACGACGAAACGTATGATCCGTATGCAAGCGACAATCGCCGGGATAAATTCAATGCGCGACGCTTTCAGGACGCGGCACAGCTGTTTGATTATGTGTTCGACACCATGGAGCAAACGGTCACGCTGCAGGAATTGAAAGATGTCGGCATGCAGACGGAATTTACCATCGACATTCCGAACGCCATCGACACGGACCCGAATAACGGCGTTTTGGTGGCAAGAGCCGATCTCTCCGATACCTTCACCATGAAGCTGATGGCGCCTAAGCTGCGCACGATTTTGGAAAGCGCGCCGTCGCTTGCCGAGGTGTCCATTACGAACAATTATGCGCCGATATCCGAGGGCTCAGTCGTCGGCAAGGTTTCCTATGTGTTCAACGGGGAAACGCTTCTCGCGGTGGATCTTTTAGCTACACGGAATGTGAAAGAAGGTCTTGCACAGGTTGCGGAAGCGCCGACGCAAAGCATCGGAACAACCGAAGCGCCGCAAAGTCATTCCGGCGGTCTGATCGCCGATGTAAAGCCTGCCAACACGGTCAGCGAAGAATCGGGCAAAGCGTTAAGCTGCGGCAACGCAAAGCTCAGCACACAGCAATTGGTACTGCTGATTCTCCTGCCGATTCTGCTTGTGCTGCTGTTCCTGTGCTTCATCTTGTTTATCCTCTACGTTCGGAATGAAAACAAGAAGCGCAAAAAACGCGAAGCCCTGCGTCGGAAAAAGGCTGCGGCCAAAAAACGCGCTATGCAGGACAGGAATGATCGCTATTAAGAATATGAAAAAGAAAATCCTCTGTTTGCTGCTGTTGTTCCCTATCCTCTTCAACGCAACCATTGCGGAAGAGGCTTCGACAGGGTTCGACATCGAAAGCATTACAGAGGATTATTTTATTGTCATCAACGCAGAGCGTCCCGGTGAGACTGTTCTCCGCTTGGAGCGCGAAGCTGATACCGAGTGTTACCCGGCCAGCACAACAAAGGTAATGACCTGTATTGTCGCTCTTGAAAGCGGCATAGACTGGGAAACGCCCGTAAAGATCACTTCCGCTGCCGATTCGGATCGCGTGCTCGGTTCCGCCATGGGGATCCATAAAAAGGAAACCTATTCCTTCGGTGATTTGCTGTACGGCATGATGCTGCCGAGCGGCAACGATGCAGCGATTGCGCTGTCAATCGCCGTGGCCGGAAATGTTTCCGACTTTGTGGCAATGATGAACGACAAAGCCGCTGCGCTCGGTATGGCGCATACCCATTTTACCAATCCGAACGGGCTGCATGATGAGAACCATTACAGCACCGCAAGGGATATGTCTATTCTTGCCGCTTACGCCATGCAAAACGAACAGTTCCGACAAATCGTTGCCACAACCGAATATACAGCCGTTTCAAAAGCGGGTCGTACGCTTCGCTTACGATCCTCGAACCGATTTCTGCGTGATTATGTCTCGACAACGTTCAAGCCTGCATCTGTCCTGTATGCGGAAGCCATCGGGATCAAAACCGGCGAAACGAACGCTGCAGGAAAATGCCTGATCGCTGCAGCACAGCGAAATGAAACGGTTTATATTATCTGCCTGTTCCATGGCGAAATGCCGCCGTCCGGTTTATCCGATAAAAAGCAGGATCCGTATTCCGTAAAGCGATACCAGGATGCACGCGCATTGTTTGAGTATGTATTTGAAAACGATATGCGTTCCGTCTCGCTGCAATCACTTATCGATGCAGGTCTTCCGTGTTCGCTTCATCTGGAGCACGACCCGAATACGGAGCTGCTCCTCTCATCGGACTATATCATCGAATGGAATACTGACGCCGTCTATACGGCGCCGCTCTATGCTTTTCCAACCAATCTGTTATCCGATCAGCTTACGGAAGATATGATACAGATTCTATGGCAAGACACTATGCCGAAGATCGGAGAAGAAGCGGGCACAGCCATCCTTTCCGTTAACGATACCACATTGTTTTCTGCACCGATACGCTGTACGAATGTAGTGCGCCCTACCCCGCCTCCTACGCCGGTGCCGACTCCGATTCCAACGCCGGAGGCGATCATCACCGCAATAGATACCGAGAAAGATGTTCCGACGGTATCGCCTGTCCCCTCTCCGTCTCCGAATCCTGCTGATTGGTGGCTTTCCTGTGCGCCGAAAGCCGACTAATCAGACTGTATACGGAAGGCCCAAGGCCGCAAAGGTTTTCGGGCCTGCGATTCCATCTGCCTTTAACCCCGCGGAACGCTGAAATGCTCTTACGGCGTTCCGCGTTTTCTTACCGAAAATACCGTCAATCCTGCCCGGAGAATATCCGTGATCCCGCAATGCTTCTTGCAGCTTTATCACGTCCTCGCCGCGCATCAACGGCTTTTTATATTTCAGCAATCTGCTTTTTTTTTCAATAAAGAAGCGCGGGCGACCGTAATAGTTCCATCCCGTTAATTTGTTTTCACGAACGCCGACATCACGCCCCTGCGCCTCGATCACGGTTTTTCCATCGTCGATCACATAGCCGACATGATACGCTTTGCCGTCTTCGTTTCGCTTGAATACGAGATCTCCGGGCCTTAGATCGGCTTTGTCAATCGGTTCACATTGTCCCTTCAAACCATTTGCCGTCATATCGTGAGGAATCAGCTGATGCTCTAAAAAGAAACAGCAGCCTAGGCCTGAGCAATCGAATGCACGTAGGCGATCACCGTATCCGTCCCGCACCTGCTTTTTCCAATAGGCAATCACTCTGTCGGCGTTGCGCTTGCTCGTTTCACGTTCACGAATCCATTTTTCCGTAATCTCATCGCCCCATTGTCCTTGCCCGCCCCAGACATAAATACTGTGGTTCTCAACTTGCGCTTTCAGATATTCGATAAACTCTTCTATCATACAAACACCTCCTGTGTATTGTATGAATAGCTGTTCCAAAATGACAAAAGCACCCGGATGATCCGAGTGCTCTATCGCGATTAAGAGTTACTCTTCGGCAGCATAAACGCTGACAGTCTTCTTGCCCGCATGACGGGTTTCGAATTTAACGATACCGTCAACCGTAGCATACAGAGTGTCATCTTTGCCGATACCGACATTCGTGCCGGGATGGAAATGCGTTCCGCGCTGACGAACGAGGATGTTGCCCGCCAGAACCGCCTGGCCGTCCGCACGCTTCGGTCCGAGACGCTTGCTTTCGCTGTCTCTGCCGTTACGGGTCGAGCCGACGCCCTTTTTATGCGCAAACAGTTGCAGATTCATCTGAAACATGATGTTAAACCTCCTTGCTCCGAAATTTGAGGGTCTTGGGATATGCAGCTTGGATGGATCGAAGACCTGTCAGCATCGTTTCAAAAACAATCGACGCACGATCTTTATCTTCCGCTCCTGTATCCCGATCGAGGATGCAGATTGCGTTCCCTTCCGCAAGAGAACAACCTGCTTTCAGTTTTAACACATCGGTGATCCCTAAGATCGCTGTTTGTATGATCGCGGAAACCGCCGCACAAACAAGATCTTCTCCGTATTCACCGCGCATGGCGTGCCCCGTGATTTCAAAACCGACTGGAACCGATTTTTCACGAAGCGCCGTAACCGTAATCATAACGATTATCCGATTGCGGTGATCTCAACCTTGGTGAACGGCTGACGATGACCACTCTTTTTACGAATGTTCTTTTTCGGCTTATACTTGAAGACGATAACCTTCTTGCCCTTGCCATGCTCGAGAACCTTCGCTGTTGCCTTAACGCCTTCTACGACGGGCTTGCCGACCGTTACGGTCTCGCCGTCCGCTACGAGCAGAACGTCCAGAGCAACCTCTGCGCCGACTTCAGCATCCAACTTCTCGACAAGAATTTCGTCGCCGACAGCGGCCTTATACTGCTTACCACCGGTCTGAATGATTGCGTACATGAGTGCTTCCTCCTTCTTCCCAGACTCGCTCAAATACGGTGATGCGAAATTTCGCACACTTAAATACCGCTCCGAAGCGGCTTACCGATGCATTATAGCATCCGAACTTCCTTCTGTCAATCAAAAATTCCGAAAAATACACGGATTTTTCGGAATTTTCATACTTTATTCTTAACCGAGGCACTTATAGCATAGTACCGACGAGATCGCTCATATCGTACATGCCGGCGGGCTGCTCCGCAAGATACAGTGCCGCCCGGAAAGCACCGGTTGCAAATACGCTCTTGGACTGCGCCTGATGCCGAATCGTGATGACTTCGTCTTCTCCCATGAAGCGAACTTCATGTTCGCCGACGACCGTTCCGCCGCGCAAACTATGCATGCCAACCTCGCTTTTCTCCCTGCGGCGACGTTCCGAATGACGGTCGTAAACGGGATGCAGCGGCGCCGCGGGGGCGCTGTTGACGGCGTCGAACAGCATTTTTGCTGTGCCGCTTGGCGCGTCGATCTTACGATTGTGATGTGTTTCGACAATCTCTACATCAAAGCCGTCTTGCAGCGTAGCTCTCGCTTGTCTGCAAAGCAGCAGCATCAGGTTGATGCCGATGGACATATTGCCGGAACGGAAAACCGGGATCGTCTGACTCGCAAGACGAATCGTTTCGATTTGCTCATCACTCAATCCGGTGGTGCAAATCACAATCGGTTTATGATGCTCCTTGCAATAAGCCAATATTTCCATGGTCGCCTGCGGAACGGAGAAATCCACCGCTACATCAAATTCCGTTGCGATATCCTTTGCAGAGGAATAAACAGGAATGCCGCAGTCTTTCGTGTTGCAATCCACACCGCAGACAATTTCGGCCTGATCGCAAAACTGCGAAAGCGTGTTGCGCATGGCACGACCCATTTGTCCGTTAATCCCGTTCAATAAAATCCGTACCATACCATCCATCCTTAAACCATCTCCGCGTCTCGCAACGCCTTTTCCATCAGTTCGTAGTGCTCCATAGTAGGCTGTACAAGCGGAAGGCGAACCTCCGGATCGCACAGCTTCAAAATGCCCATCATCGTTTTGATGGGGATCGGATTGACCTCGCAGAAAGCAGCCTTGACAAGCGGCAGCGAAGCAAGCTGCAATCGCCGCGCTTCGGCTATATCGCCTTCAAAGAAGCGTTCACACATCAAGTGCATCACTTCGGGAATGATATTTGCTACCGTAGAAATGACGCCTTTTCCGCCGATGGAGAGGATCGGCACAACATGGTCGTCGTTGCCGGAATAGATTTCGCAATCCGGACAAAGCGCCGCAAGAGAAACGATTTGCTCGATGTTGCCGCTCGCTTCTTTGATGCCTACGACATTTTCGCAATTGTCCAGAATCTTGCGCATGGTTTGCGGCTGCAGATTCAGGCCGGTACGGGAAGGCACGTTATATGCGATGATCGGGGTGCGAACCTGTTCGGAAATCGCACAGTAATGCGCGACAAGACCATCCTGCGTCGTTTTATTGTAGTACGGTGTTACGATCAAAAGACCGTCCGCGCCGACCGCTTCCGCAAATCGGCTGCGCTCAATCACTTCCTCGGTGTTGTTGCCGCCTGTTCCGACGATAACGGGGATTCGTCCGGAAACATGCTCGACAAAGAAACGTGTTGCTTCCTCCCGTTCCTCCGCCGAAAGCGTGGAGGCTTCTCCAGTCGTACCGAGTGCGACGATGGCGTCGGAGCCTGCCGCAATTTGCAATTCGATAATGGTTTCCAATGCCTTATAGTCGATCTGGCCGTTATGAAACGGAGTAATCAAAGCTACGGCAGAGCCTGTAAAAATGCTCATAAATGTATGCCTCCCTCGACAAGAACCTATTGGAAATACCCATTCCTCTACGGGTAATCATATAATATCATGAACGTCGAACCTTGTCAATTGCAGACGCATTGCCAGGCGAAAAAACCCTGCTGTACGAGGCTTTTTATCTCTTTTCAGATATGATGGCTGACCTATTGCAGCAGCTTTTGCAGACTTGTATATTCCCTGCCGTAGAAGGCAAGGTTGAGGGAAAGCGAAAGCAGTTTTGCCGCATCCTTCACTAATAGATCAATGTCCTTTGGTGTGACGCTGTACCCGCTCCCGCGTTGCTTAAGGCTGCCGTAATCGTTTTGCAGGGCATCCATTCCAATCACGAGCGGCATGCCGAGCGCAATGACCGGAACGCCAACCGTTTGTCGATTCAAGGTGGTTTGAAAATTTCCGATCCCGGCGCCGGGAGAAATGCCGGTATCGTTCATTTGAATAACGGTTCCGATATGCTCCGGCTTGTTCGCTGCCAAAGAGTCCACGATCACAATCGCAGCAGGGTGTATCTTTTCACAAAGCGCCATAACAACCTCTATCGTTTCCATGCCGGTTACACCGAGTACACCTGTACAAAATGCGCATACGCTTCGCGTGCCGCTTGGCAAAATATCAGCAAATCGTTCGCGGATATGCCTTGTAATCAAAACGTTTTCTATCGTTTTTGTACCGAGCGCATCAGCTGTGATGTACCGATTGCCCAATCCGACCGCTAAGATTTCGCCGGTTTCCGGCAACAAGATGCGCAACTCATCGGCGACGAACTGTGCTGCCGACATTCGTTCATCAACGGAAAGCAGCGTTTCGTACGGGAACGACACAGTCGTATATATGCCCATCGGCTTATCGAGATGTCTTGCTGCCTCCTCTGTTTCAACAGATATCCGCGTACAGGTCTTTCCGGCCTTTTCATAGACTTCCTCCCGTATGCCGGCAAGATCCGGAAAATTCGCCTTGGCTTCTTTGGCTAAATCGGTTCTCACGTGATACCTCCCCATAAAAAATAAGGCTTTTTCAGCCTTATTGTATGCGTATTCTACAACATGATGCAAACCAAGCCATTGCAGTTGCCGTTAACGATCTTTTGAATAGCGCCCTGCATTTCCTGCTGTACATTTTCATTCATGCCATTCACCTTTCCCTGCATGCCCTCCAGTACCAAGTCGTACAACGATTTTCCGAAGATGTTTGTCTCCCAGATTGCCGTCGGATCGCCTTCAAAGGTATCGTTCAAATAGCGAAGCAGCGCCTCGCTTTGCTGTTCTGTGCCGACGATGGGGTTTACCTCGCTGTCGATATCGACGCGAACGATATGCAGGCCGCTTGCTTTTGCGTGCAGCTTGACTCCAAACTTGCTGCCTTGCCGGACAATTTCCGGATCCAACAGCTCCATTTCGGCAGGTTCGGGCGGTACGATGCCGTAACCTGTCTGCTTAGCTTTGTTCAGCGCATCGGATATCCGATCATACGCTTTTTTCGCAGCGACAAAATCGGTGATCACCGACATCAATTCATAGTCATCATGGATCTCACAACCGCAGGTATCCGTCAAAACTGAATAGAATACGCTTTCCTCCGGACGAAGAGATATGACCGCTGTTCCGTCGCCCAATGACAAAGACTCCATCAACGCAGGTTTATACTGTTCCGGCGCGGATAAAGCTTCTATGATTTTTCCGCAATCCCGGACAGCATGAATCCCCGGCAGAACCTGCGCAAGCGGCCCCAAAAACGCCTGCATCAACGGATGATCGTTCGGTAAAGCGCGCATATAGGACGGCAGAGAAATATTCACGAGCTTCAGCGGAAACGCATATAAAACGTTTATCAGCAGATCATAAAGCGTCTTTTCCGATAATTGTTGCAAATTCAGCGCGATCGGCTCAACGCCATACTGCTGCCGGATATACTCAGCTGTTGCTGCAGCTTCGTCGCCGTTCGGATCGACGGTATTCAAAACGATCACATACGGTTTTCCTGTCTCCTGTACAGCGCGAACCGCCTGTTCCTCTGCTTGCAAATAGCTTTCACGCGGTATATCCGTGATCGTGCCATCCGTTGTAATCAGGATACCGATGGTGGCATGATCGGTTATCACCTTGCGGGTTCCGATTTCCGCTGCCTCTGTAAACGGAATATCGTGATCGAACCACGGTGTCGAAACCATGCGGTTTTCTCCTCCCTCCGTTGCGCCGACGGCATCCGGGACAAGGAATCCGACGCAATCCACGAGCCGAACCGAACAGGTAACACGGTCGTCCAATTGAATGGAAACTGCTTCGTTCGGAACAAACCGCGGCTGTGTCGTCATCACCGTGCGCCCTGCCCCGCTTTGCGGCAGTTCGTCGATCACCCTTGCCTTCTCATATTCATTGTCGATATGGGGCAGCATCAGAAGCTCTGCAAACCGTTTGATAAACGTTGACTTTCCGGTTCGCACAGGCCCCACGACGCCAATGTAAATATCTCCCTGTGTCCTCTTGGCAATATCCTGATACAGAGTAGTTCTGTCCATATTCTTCCTCCCGCTTATCGTGTTCTTACTGTAATGTATGTCCTCCTCCTGTGTATTATGCAAAAACAAAGCCGTGATAAGGTGAATCGCGTTTCGCAATTCAATATTCTCGATATTCGATAAATTTATGTTGACATTCGATTTCTGATGTGATATCGTATCAGCATCAAAACAAAGGAGCTTGTTATGCTGCGAATAGATCGAAAACTGTCTGTCACACTTTCCTATGCGTTTTGCGGCGCTGCATTTGTCGGCGTGCTGCTGCTCGGTGTACTCCTGGCGTGCGGAAATGCCTTTTTCCCCGATTCCTTATTGTCTGCCTTCCTTACTGCACAGAAAAAAGCCGGCATACCGGCGTATGTACTGGAATATCTGATCCTTGCGCTTGTCCTGTTTTCAGACGTGTGCCTGATGCTGCTTTTGAATCATGTTCGAATGGGAGCGATCTTCACAGACAAAAGCGTCGCTTATCTTCGTATGATCTCTTGGGCTTCGATCCTGGCAGGCATCTGCGCAATTCCGCTGTATGGAATGCTGCACCTGCTCTCCGCGTTGTTTATGTCGTTTGTAGCCTTCTTTCTCGGTATCGTTCTTCGCGTCGTGAAAAATGTGATCGAGGAAGGCACCGTTATCAAGGAAGAAAACGATTCAACGATTTGAGGTGACCATATGATCATTGTAGATTTGGATGTTATGATGGCGCGACGGAAAATGTCACTTAACGAATTAAGTGATCGTGTCGGTATTACACTTGCCAATCTATCCATTCTTAAGAATAACAAGGCAAAAGCGGTGCGCTTTACGACGCTGAACGCGATTTGCCGTGCGCTCGACTGCAACGTCCAGGACATTTTGCGGTATGAGCCGGATAAGGAGTAAACGATGGAATCTTTCAACACACAAGAAATACAATGCTCCCCTTATAACGGACGTGAGAAAGCGTATTCCGTTCTGTTCGCCGTATTTGCCGTACTTTTAGCATATCTCTTTACGCATATTATTCCTCTTGTAAACGTGCCGCTCGGTACTGTCGTTTTTGCAGGCATTTTGTTCGGCGGCACACTTGTTTACGGAATTATGAATCACGTAAGGATTACCGTGCGTACAATCATTGCGCTGCTTTGCGGACTCGTCTTTTCCTCCTATCACTTCCAAAACGGCATCGGCAGCGGTGAAACCTACTATCCGGTGTTTTTATTAACCTTGCTGGCTTTCGGTTACTTTGTCTATACGTTATTCGGAAATCAAAAGGCAAAGCTCCCCGGCGCCGCCATGCTGTTGGAATGGCTGCAGGCAGTCGTGATGTATCCGTTTCAGAGCTTCCCCGCTATGTTCGTCACAGTTTTTCATCGCAGCAAAAAAGACAAAAGAAACTGGAAATCAGCTGTTTTCACAATCATTGGTATCGTGTTGGCACTGCTTCTCGGCTTTGCCGTTATGGAGATACTGTCCTTTGACGAGGATTTCAAAGCATTTACCGAGCAGATCAAAAGTCTGTTCGTATGGGATTTTGACGATGCTTTGGAAATAGCCTTCCGCTTGTTTATCGCGGTCCCTTGCGGCGCACTGCTGTTCGGCATGATATACGCCGCGTCGAAGCATAAGAATCCGGGCTTTGCAACAGATGCGACGGTACAGGTCATTGTCGATCATATTCATATCATTCCCTTCGTGATCGTTGCATTGCCTGCCGCCATGCTGATTGTTATTTACGGACTGTTCTTCTTTTCCCAAAGGCCGTACTATATCAGCGCGTTTTCGCATCAGCTTCCCGCTGGCTACAGCGCCGCCGATTATGCCCGCAACGGATTCTTTGAGCTTTGCGGCGTCGCGGCCATCAACGCTGTCCTTTCCGTGCTTCTGAATCTGTTCACGCAGAAAGGCGGCAAAGCCGTGTCTGCGATCCGGAAAGGCATTATTTTGCTGCTGCCTATGGAAACCCTTGTGCTGATTGCAACAGCTGTTTCTAAAATGCTGTTGTACATCGAACGATTCGATTTGACGTTGACGAGACTGTGGCCGACGTTCTTCCTATGTTTCCTTGCAATCGGATTTCTCGCTTTGATTCTGTCTCTCTTTTGGAAAAAGGTAAAGGTGCTTCCGATCCTTCTTTCGCTTGGATTGCTGTTCGCCCTTGTTTATCCGTTCTGCCGCGTGCCGCGATTCGTTGCGAAATACAATACGGACGCCTATTTTTCAAAGTTGGAAAAAGGGGGAAAGGCGGAAATAGATGTGAATTATCTTTCGTTGCTCGGAGAAGCTGCCGTACCGGAATTGATGCGTCTTTACAACAGTCCCGATCTTGATGCAAAGACGCGGGAAAAGGTCAAAGAATCGCTGTTGGATATGATCTTCCCGGACACATGGTGGAATCCCGTTAAGGAACAGGATGCGAACGGAGAATGGTATTTACTGTCTGTGTATACACCGGAGCGTCAGAAGCTGTTAGCCGATTTTATAAACAGCAACAAATAATCACTTGATCGATTTTAAGTATGACTTTTGAACATCAGTAATACGATAACTCTCAATCGCCTTTTGGATGGTTTTACGGTGTGTCCAATCGTCCAAAAGGCGGTTTTCTATGTACGGTATCGTCGCGTCATACTGCTTGGCGAGGGCCGTTGCAAAATACCATGCCACCATCATGCGCACATAGTAATCGGGATGATCAATGGCAACGACTTCATCGAGATCGGATGGCGTAAACCGATCGTCCAGAAAATGCGTCAGCCGCATATTCAGGCCGAAACGAATTGTATAAACCTTGTCCGAGCGAATCCATTCCCCGGATTTTTCATGCAGAACATCAAGAGACTTTTTAAAACAAGGCGGGCGTAAGCTGTCACACGTCGCCCAGTTGTCGATATAAGGCAGAAACGCCTCAACAGAAGCAAGGCAGCTGTCAAAGTCTCGATTCCGCATCAGGAGAAATCCGTGCAGATTGTTTTCATCGAGATAATAGTGCGGCAATGTCTGCAAAAAGGCAATACCCTCAGGCATGTTATACAGCTCTTTGGCAAGTGCTTTCAATACCGGCAGCTTAATGCCGAGAACCCGTTCCGGTTCTATATTCGGAACAAGGCGGCGAAAAAACGCCGCGTTCTTTTCGTCATATAAGGCCTCGACTTGTTCGGTGACTGTCATATGGTGCTCCTTCCTAATGTTCGAAGGGTAGACTTACAGAGCAACACTTTTTACAAATGAAGCCATGCAGTTTGGTATTGCAGTGAAATTTTGCAAAATCTACAAAATACAACAAAACCCCGAAAAATCGGGGTTTTATCGTGGCGCAGAGAAAGGGATTCGAACCCTTGATACGGTTCCCCGTATACACGATTTCCAGTCGTGCGCCTTAGACCAGCTCAGCCATCTCTGCACGGCTCATTTATCTTACAATACCTTTCCGAAAAATGCAAGTGTTTTTTTGAAAAAGTTTTATTTGAAACGTAAAATATAGTGCAACACCGTTGACATAATCGTCGATACTCGATAAGATGATACAGTTGTTGTTTTTCAACGTGTGCAGAAAAGCAGCGATAAATCGTGAGTTCGCAACCATCCTCACGTAAATAAAAACTAAGGAGAAAATTACATGAAGGAAAACAGTTTGTTCTCGGTACGACGCATTGCGCAAGGCGGTCTGATTGCCGCGCTGTATGTCGTATTCACCTATGTCAGCTACACGATGAACCTTTCCGGTCAGCTTGCGGTACAGCTTCGTCTTTCCGAAGCTCTTACGGTTCTCCCCTACTTTACACCTGCGGCAATTCCCGGTTTAACAATTGGCTGTCTGCTCGCCAATCTGATTACCGGCGCAGCCGTATGGGATGTCATATTCGGATCGTTGGCGACGCTGATCGGCGCTATCGGCACGTATTTGCTGCGGAAATATCGGTATATGGCTTCTGTCCCGCCGATCCTTGCCAATACGATCATCATTCCGTTTGTGCTGAAGCTCGCCTATCAGCTTCCCGACGCCGGCTGGCTGCTTGCACTCAGCGTTTTCATCGGTGAAGTGATCTGCTGCGGTATTCTCGGCACGATTCTGCAAACGGTAATGATCAAGTATCCGAACATCATCGGCGAAAAGCAAAGCAAGGAGAACTAATCCGCTTGTAAAGTTGCGGAACACCTTGCAATTTGCTTTCAGAGTCGATATAATAGGAATAACCTCAAAAAAAGAATGGAGTATTTTGTATGAAACAATTAGTTGGTTCTGCGATCATCGGTCAGTCCGGCGGCCCGACCTCCGTCATCAATGCCAGCGCATACGGCGTTATCCGTACCGCGCTTGACAATCCGAACATCACCAAGGTCTACGGTGCAGCACACGGCATCCGCGGCGTTCTTGACGATGTTCTCTATGACATGGGCGAAGAAGATCCCAATGAGCTTGCTCTTCTGCTGAACACGCCTTCCTCCGCTCTCGGTTCCTGCCGCTATAAGCTGAAGGATTCCGATGTGGACGATACCGATTACAAGCGGATCCTTGAAATCTTTAAAAAGTACAATGTTCGTTATTTCTTCTATAACGGCGGCAACGACTCGATGGACACCTGCAACAAGATTTCCAAGTATATGCAGCGCGTCGGTTATGAATGCCGCGTGATGGGCGTTCCGAAGACAATTGACAATGACCTTTTCGGCACCGACCATTGCCCCGGCTTTGCCTCCGCTGCCAAGTACGTTGCGACCTCCTGCATGGAAATCTATCAGGATGCTCGCGTTTATGACACACCGATGATCTGCATTGTCGAGATCATGGGCCGTCATGCCGGCTGGCTCGCCGGCAGCGCCGCCGCGGCTACCTACATGGGCTGCGGCCCCGACCTCATTTATCTGCCGGAGACGGATTTCGATGTAGAGAAGTTCCTCGCGGATGTAGAGCGTCTCTATAAAGAAACCGGCAAGGTGTTCGTTGCCGTTTCCGAGGGTATCCATGATGCGACAGGCAAGCTGATTGCCGAGTACGGCGCAGAAGACGCCAAGGTCGATTCCTTCGGTCATAAGCAACTCGGCGGTCTCGCTTCTACGCTTGTCGATATGGTCAAAAACCGCATCGAGGGCGTCAAGATCCGCGGCATTGAGCTGTCCCTCCTGCAGCGCTGCGCAGCACATTGCGCCTCGCAGACCGACATCGACGAATCCTTTGCAGCCGGTAAAGCGGCGGTTGAAAATGCCGTTAACGGCGTTACGGATAAGATGGTCGCATTCGAGCGCAGCTATGATGCAAACGGCAACTACGTCTGCAACTTCAAGCTTGAGGATTTGACGCTGTGCGCGAATACCGAAAAGAAAGTTCCGCGTGAATGGATCAATGCCGAGGGCAACGGCCTTGAACAGCCCTATATCGACTATCTGCTTCCGCTCTTGCAGGGCGAAGTCAAACCGGTTAAGGAAAACGGCCTGCCTCGCTTTGCCAAGCTGAAGAAGGTTGTTGCCAAGTAACAATTCAATCTATACATGGAAAAGCCCTTCGGGGCTTTTTCTTTGACTTTTGGCATGTACTGTGTTATCCTCTATGGAGAATAGCGAGGTGATGCGTATGGTTTCGTTCGAACAGGCTGCCGCACATTTTGCTCTGCGTCCCGGAATAACGGCTATCATCGGCGGCGGCGGAAAAACCACGCTGATGCTGTATCTTGCTAAACAGCTTTGCCGATATGGATCTGTTCTTGTGACGACAAGCACCCATATCCGAAAGCCGGATAGCCTGCTTTTTTCGGAACAAATCGAAAACCCGCTTGCCGACCATACGTGCATGGTCGTCGGAACCCCGGATAAAGAAGGAAAGCTGAAAGCACCGCAACAGGCATTTGATGAACTGCAAGGTTATTGCCAATATTTGCTTGTCGAAGCGGACGGTGCAAAGCAGCTTCCCTTGAAAGCACATGCTTCCCATGAACCCGTCATACCGGCTAAAGCACAAACAGTGCTTGCGGTAATCGGGCTGGACGCCATCGGGAAGCCGATTCGTGATGTTGTTCATCGACCGAAACAGTTTTGTCAGGCGGTTCACGTAACACAGGAAGACATTGTTACCCCGGAAAGAATCATTGCCATCGTAGAGACCTATCCACGCGTGACAGGCGTTTTATTGAATAAAGCAGATACGGAACAACGACTATATGCGGCAAAGGAATTGGCGGCACTGCTGCCCTATCCTGTGGCCATAACAGCGTTACAGCAACAAAAATGGATCGAGCTTTGGAGGAACGGAACATGTTGGTTGTCATAAGAGGCGCCGGAGATTTGGCAAGCGGTATCGCCGTGCGGCTTTCGCATTGCGGCTTTTCGATTGTGATGACGGATATCGAAAAGCCTACGTCTATCCGCCGCACAGTTTGCTTTTCGGAGGCTATTCAAAACGGTTCGTTCCGTGTAGAAGATGTAACGGCGCAATTCGCGCCGACCGTTGATGCAATACCGGATATCCTGTCACGCGGAGAGATCGCCGTTCTCATTGACCCGAATGCCGACTGCATACAGACGATTGGTCCGGACGCCGTTGTCGATGCGATCTTAGCAAAACGGAATCTCGGCACTTCTATGGAGGATGCGCCTATCGTAATCGGCGTTGGCCCGGGCTTTACGGCGGGTGTGGATTGCCACGCTGTTGTGGAAACGCAGCGCGGTCACAATCTTGGCCGCGTCATTACCGAAGGCCCAGCTGCGCCGAACTCCGGCATACCGGGCAATATCAGTGGTTTCACCACAGAACGTATTCTTCGTGCACCGACCGATGGCATCTTTACGGAAATCCATCATATCGGTGATACTGTTGAAAAAGGCGAAACCGTCGCCTCGGTAGAAGGTCTGCCGATCACGGCACAACTGAAAGGGACGATCCGCGGCCTGCTTCCGACGGGAACGCGTGTTACAAAAGGCATGAAAAGCGGTGACATCGACCCGCGCTGTGTACTGGACAACTGTTATACGGTCTCGGATAAAGCACGCGCGGTCGGCGGCGGCGTATTGGAAGCGATATTGATGCAGCAAAGGAAAAACAATTATGTTTAAGGAAATTGTACACGCTCTGCAAAACGGCGTCTCTCCCCTGCTGCTGACCGGAATCGGCACCCCCAATC